>CANDJC010000171.1 GCA_947384955.1 uncultured Eubacterium sp.
AACATTCCGGAGCCGTCCCAGGAAGCCGGTGCATCTTCCCGTCACCCGGCGTCCGCGAAGCCACAATCCCCCTATATAAACCGTCACTTTTTTATGAAAGCTATTATTTTTCATCCAGGCTTTCTGATTTCTATCGGAAAAATTGCTTTTTTCTTTTTATGATACCCCCTGCTTATATCAATATTGTTTCATTTTGAAAATAAAAAGTATCAATTTTGAAACATTTGAGTTGCTGCAGCAGGATGTTATTTTCCGGTCAGCGCTTCTTTCTGCACTGCGACGGCGGGCATCCCTTCTGCCTGCGAAACAGACGGCTGAAATAAAGCGGATTATCATAACCGACTATACGTGAAATCTCATTTACAGCATAGTTCGTAGTTTCCAGCAGCATCTGCGCATTGGTAATCCGGATAAACGTCACAAACTGCATCGGAGTCGTCCCGTTATATTTCTTGAAATTGCGGATAAACCAGCTGACGCTCATGCCTCTGGAAGCAGCATATTTTTCGATGCTGATATCCTGGTTATAATTCTCATGAAAGTAAGCGGCGGCGGTGTCCATCTCGTGAGCCATGTACTCATTTTTTGAGGCATGCTCTTTTTGAAGTTCACGGCAAAAGACAATCAGCAGCTGGCGCAGCAGCAGTGTCAGCATTTCCTCATAATCATTCTGGCATCTTTGCAGTTCCAGAATCATTCTTTTGAATACACGCTCATATTCCAGTGAAGTTCCAACCGTAAATACCCGCCTGCCATCAGGGAAACCGTATTTTCTTAACAGATTCGTGACATCGCTGCCTGTAAAATGAACCCAGTAAACTTCGGTCTTATCCGTCCCATAGTATTCATATTTCTGAAATTCTTTCGGACGGAATAATATGATATTTCCAGCGGTCACAATCGTTTCATTTTCAGGATTATCAAAATGAAAATAAGCGCGTCCGGAAGCGATATAGATAATCTGAAAATCCAGCCTGCCTCTGGGGCGGTAGGTCGGCAGCTTCGGATGCGAAGACAGCCGGTAGGTTCCGCAGCTTCCTACCACCAGCGGCCTGCTTTTGTCCTTGAAATCAATGACGGAATTATTTTTATAAGCAGAATTAATATACATCGCACGCACCTCCCTGAAAATGAAAACGATTAACTCAAAGCTGTTATCCAAGATAACGGATGCTCTGCATAAATTGTATCATTTTATGCATATTTTGTCTATTTCTGTTTATGGACATACCGTGTCTGAAAATGTATGCTGTTATCAGTAAATTAAGTGATTAAAGCAAAGAACTGCAACCGGACGGACCTGGAAGACGCTTCATAAATGTTCAAAAAAATACATATATCAAAGGAGGAGTATTTATTATGGAGGAAAAAAAGTATTTAAAATGGTATCACAAAATCGGATACGGTTCCGGCGATGTGGCGGGAAATGTCGTATATGCGTTTCTGTCATCCTTTGTCATGATTTATCTGACAGATACCATCGGACTTGCATCCGGAATCGTAGGTACGTTAATCGCCGTATCAAAGCTGTTTGACGGATTTACAGACATCTTTTTCGGTTCTATGATTGACAAGACACACACCCGGATTGGCAAGGCAAGACCGTGGATGCTGTACGGCTACATCGGCTGCGCCGTAACGCTGGCGGCCTGTTTTGCAGTGCCTGCGGGCATTGGAAGGACGGCGCAGTATGCCTGGTTTTTCATCGCATACACCCTGTTAAACAGCGTGTTCTATACGGCAAATAACATCGCATATTCGGCGCTTACCTCGCTCGTTACCAAAAACAGCAAAGAACGCGTACAGATGGGCTCTTACCGTTTTATCTTTGCATTTTCAACCAGCCTTCTGATTCAGACCATTACAGTAGGATTTGTAGATAAATGCGGAGGCGACGCCGCGGCATGGAGACAGGTGGCAGTTATTTATGCGGTCATCGGCTTTATCGTAAATACGATTTCCTGTTTATCCGTAAAGGAGCTTCCAGAAGAAGAATTAAACGACGGCGCACCAGCCGCTGCAGAAGAAAAATACGGACTCGTTCAGGCATTCGGACTGCTTGTAAAAAACAAATATTACCTGATGATATGTCTCGCCTATATCCTGCAGCAGCTGTACAGCGCCATGATAGGTGCGGGTATTTACTATATGACCTGGGTGTTAAAGGATAAAAACCTGTTCGGGCAGTTTGCATGGGCAGTGAACATTCCGCTGATTATTGCACTGATTTTTACACCGGCTCTGGCAGGCAGATGGAAGAGCCTGTATAAGCTGAATTTAAGGGGATATATTCTCGCTGTTATCGGCAGAGGGCTGGTTGTTGCCGCCGGATACATGGGGAATATTCCTTTGATGATGGCATTTACAGCACTGGCTGCATTCGGACAGGGCCCGTGGCAGGGAGACATGAATGCTGTCATTGCTTCCTGCAGCGAATACACCTATCTGACACAGGGCAGGCGGATTGACGGAACGATGTATTCCTGCACCTCACTCGGAGTCAAAATCGGCGGCGGTATCGGAACAGCCGTGGCAGGGTGGCTCTTAGAATTCAGCGGCTATGCCGGCACAAATGCTGTACAGCCGCAGTCGGCTCTTACGATGATGCAGTTTATGTATTTATGGCTGCCATTTATTTTTAATGTGCTGATTATGCTTGTTCTTTCGAGAATGAATGTAGAGGAAAGCTGTGAAAAAATTAAAAAAGAAATTTCATCTGGACAGTCAGATTGATGTATCAATTAAAGAGTATCTGTGCTATACTGCATTTACAGCAGATTACACTGTCCTTCCAGGCTTTCGGAATCTGGACAGACAGGCAGCCGAGGTAATCAACATTACCACAAATTCCAATTTAAAGTATCCAGAAGGAAAGGAGCGGGTAGATATGTGTCTGGCAATCGAGGAAATGCGAAACGAAAGCCTGCTGGAAGGCGAAATCAAAGGAGAAATCAGAGGCGAAATCAGGGGCGAAATCAAAGGAACCGTGAAAACCTGTAAAAAATTTAATATGCTATTTCAGGAAACAATTCAGTATATTTCGGATAATTTTTCTGTCTCATTGCTTCAGGCCGAAGAAGAAGTCAGAAAATACTGGAAATAAACAGTTATGAAATCTCCTCCGCCCGGTTTGGAAGGCAGATGGAAAAGCAGCTGCCTTTCCCCGGCACGGAGCTTACGGAAACAGAGCCGTTCTGCAGTGTCAGAATATACCTGGCAAGATACAGTCCAAGTCCCAGCCCTTCTGTTTTCGCCGCGCTTTTTTCCCTGTAAAACCGCTTGAAAATATCATTGACATGCGCCGCCTCAATGCCTTTTCCAGTATCCTTTACCTGAATCTGGGTGCACATCTCCCCTTTGCGCACTCTGATATGAATTTTTCCATTCTCCGGCGTATATTTCACGGCATTGTCCAAAATGTTTTCAATGGCTTCCGCCGTCCACTTCATATCATGGCAGGCCCTGGCTGCGGGCGGGCATTCTACTGTGATTTCTATCTTTCTGCGTTCCGCTTTCTGCAAAACATTCGTGACCGCGGCCGCCAGCGTGTCCATAATCCTGCCGTTTTCCAGCTCCAGCTTTATCATATCGGATTCCAGCCTGGAAGACTTTAAGAGCACATCCAGTAAAAATTCCAGCTTCACCAGCTGTTTTTTCAAGATATCCATCATGGAAGATTTGGCTGATAAAGATACGGCATCCTCGTCTGAAAACATTTCGCAGTACATTTTAATATTCGACAGGGGTGTTTTAATCTGGTGGGTAATTTCAGAAATCATTTCCTGGATTTCCTTTTTTTCTTTTTCGTTTTCTGTAAGCTGAATCCGTACCGAGCGCTCCATTTTCTCCAGCGCCATGATAATTTTCGAGGAAAGCGTTTCCTGATTTTGCATATCCGGCTGCGGTTCGCTGTTTAAAATCCGCTCCGCGTACTGGCAGATATCGGCTGAAAAACAGACAAAGCGCCTGCGGTAATACAAATAGCAGCATCCATTTAACAAAACGGACGAAAGAAGAAGGCCCGTCACCGGCAGCTGAACTGCAGTGCTGCCGATTCCTCCATAAATATAAACGCCCGCGCATAAATATAACATCACATTCGCACAAATCAGCACATATTTAATGATTCTCATTCCCATTCTCCGTCCCATTTATATCCCAGCCCATAAACCGTCTTAATATAAGCATGCTCTCCGTCCGCAATCTTGCTGCGCAGCCGGCTGATATTTAAAGAAAGCGTATGCTCGTTTACATAATTTTCTTTTCTGTCCCAGATTTTTTCAAGCAGGACTTCTTTTGTCAGTATCCGCTCCCTGTTTTTGCAGAGTGCTTCCAGTATTTCAAATTCGGTCGGCGTCAGCGGAATGATGCTGCCTCTGCTTTTTACCAGATGATTTTCAAAATCAATGAACAGGCTGCCGCAGGCATAGGTATCGGGTTTGTGAATGCCGCCGCACCGTCTTAAAACAGCCTGGATTTTTTCCATCAGTACCTTGATGCTGAATGGCTTTACCACATAATCGTCTGCTCCGATTCGAAGCCCGTCTATCATTTCTTCTTCCAGGTTATGCGCCGTTAAAAATATAAACGGAACCTGCTTTGACACAATGGTCTGCCTGGCAAAATCGAATCCGCTTCCGTCAGGCAGATTGATATCCAGTAAAATCAGGTCAAACGCGTTACATTTCAGCTGTTCTCCGGCTTCCTCTATGCTGAACGCGGAATGCGGAACCATCTCCCGCTTCTGCAGCTGATAGCACAGCCCGGAATTTAAAATTTCATCATCTTCCACAACCAGAATCTGTTTTAGCATGAATACTCCTTTACTGCCCCAGTATTTTTGCAATCTCAGCAAGCATTTTATCTTTTACCGCCGGTTTTAAAAAATATCCTGCCGGCTTTAATTTCAGCACTGCCTCAATATTTGCCCGGTCATTGACAGCGGTCAGGAAAATCACCGGAATATCCTTCATGTCCTCGTCGGCCCGTATCATTTCCAGCGTCATTTTTCCGTCGCAGACCGGCATCTCATAATCGAGCAGAATCAGGTCCGGCCGCTTTTTTCCAATGGATGTCATCGCCTGTGCGCCGGAAACCGCAAGCGCCACTTCATAATGCTCTTCCAGCATGGCTTTCATCGTACGCAGCGCTGTGCCGTTATCGTCTACAACTAAAACGCGTTTTCTGCCCGCCTGCTCTTCTTTCGCTTCTTCTGCTTCCCTGGATTCTCTGAGCAAATCCTCCCGGCTCATTCCCAGGCGCCTTAAAGCCGCTTCCAGAATCACGGTATGCTCCACCGGGCGTATCAGATTTTCAAACTGTCCGTCTTCATAATATTTAAAAAAGCTGCTGCTCTCTTCCTTCGTGCCGATTGTCAGTACCGGAATCTGACTGTATTTATCGCTGAGCAGGAAAAAAATCGATGTATCGATATCATAGGCGCCAATCAGGCTGATAATAACGAGGTCCGGGTTTACAATTTTTAACATCCCCTCCAAAACAGCCGCATTTTCGGAACAGAGCTGTACGTGAAAATGCTGTGATAAAAACCGGTTCGTCTCGTTTACGACACTGTTAAGCTTCCCTATTAGTAATATTTTTTCATTTCGTCCCCCTTCTAAAATAAAATCCTGCTTACACTGTTTCTCCCATCTGCTTTATGATAATGCCTGCGGCCTGGTCAGCCTCCTGCGCATCCAGATTTGTAACTGCCTGTGCCAGCTTCTGTACAGCCTCCTTTGTTTCATCTGAAAATGCATATTCCTGCAGCTGCCGCATCAGGCTGTCGGCCTGGTCAATGTCCATCTCCTGCATGCTGATACGCACCATTTCCACAAGAGCCAGTATCACAGAAGCATCCGTGATTTCTTTTTTTGTTTCTGTGCCTATTCCAAACACACCCTTCAGCTTATAGCGGTAGCTGCGCCATTCTTCCAAAAACGCCGGGGTTACGGCTTTTACGATATCTGTGCGGCCGTCGCGCGCTGCGTATTCGAGTATTTTTGCAACGCCCGAAAGCGGCAGGATACCGACAGACGCGGCAAGGCTTTTCATCGCATGCACCTGTATCCGGTACTGGTTAAGATACTGCGGCTCGTCTGCCTTTTCAAAAAACTGCTCTAAAAGCTGCGCTGCGGAATCAATCTGAGCATAAAATTCTTTTACCGTAAATTCCAAAAGCTCCATATCCGGCAAGTGCATCCATGCATACTGCCAGTCCAGTCCGTCCGTCTGCGGCAGATTATCCAGCATATCCGCAGCATTCTCCGCTGCCCGGGAAACATCCGCCGGCTGTCCGAAACCGCCCTGCTGCGAGGAAACATCCGCTGACTGTCCCAGCACATCCGGCTGCGAGGAAGCATCCGCTGGCTGTCCGAAACCGCCCTGCTGCGAGGAAGCAGTCTGGTTTTCGCTGTCAGTCTTTTCCAGAATCAGATGCTCAGGCACCATTTTGCGAATCATATTTTCCAGCTTTTGCGGCACTACCGGTTTTGAGAGAAAATCATCAAAGCCTTCTGATAAATATTTTTCCTTTGCGCCCGAAACAGCATTTGCAGTCAGCACGACAACCGGGGTATGTTCGCACGGATAATCATGAAGCTGCTTCATGCGGTGCAGTGTCTCAATGCCGTCCATTTCCGGCATCATATGGTCGAGCAGTATTAAATCATAATGGTTTTTCTGCACCAGCTCCAGGCATTCGGCGCCTCCCGCCGCATCCGTTACCTGAATCCGTGTCTGTTTTAACAGGCTGCGCAGCACCTTTCGGTTTACCTCATTATCATCAGCCGACAGAATCTTTACATCCGGCGCCAGAAATCCCGCGCTGCTTATGTAATCTTCACTCATGCGGCGGACTCTGGATTCAAAATCCCCAACCGGCGTATGGTCCATAATTCCCTGTTCCAGTTCAAAATAAAACCTGGAGCCTTTCCCGTATTCGCTTTCTGCAAAAAGCCTGCTGCCCATTAAATCCAGCAGCTGCATCGTAATGCTCATGCCAAGCCCGGTGCCTTCAATACTGCGGTTTCGTTCTTCTTCAATCCGCTCAAATTCTGCCGAGAGCTTTGGCAGGTCTTCTTTCTTAATGCCGATGCCCGTATCCTCGACTTCAAAAAAGAGCCGTACGCTATCCTGTTCCATGGTACTGATTCTGACACGCAGCCATACCGTTCCTTTCGGTGTATATTTCACTGCATTGGTCAGAATATTTGTCAGTACCTGGCGGATGCGCACGTCATCTCCATACAGCCTGGACGGAATATCATGGGAAATTTCCGCCTCCAGCCGGAGACTTTTTTTCTCTCTGGCACGCTGGGAAGCCATATTTAACAGGTCATGTATCATACTGCTGAAATCATACTCAGCCGGAACAATTTCCATTTTGCCGGATTCGATTTTGGAAAAATCCAGGATGTCATTGATTAAGGACAAAAGCGTCTGGCCTGCCGTATAAATATCCATGGCATATTCCCGAATCTGCGGTTCCCCTGACTCCCGCAGAATCATTTCATCCATGCCCAGCACCGCATTAATCGGCGTGCGGATTTCATGGGACATATGCGCTAAAAACTTCCCTTTCGCTTCATTTGCGGCCTGCGCTTCCGCTCTTGCCGCATCCGCGTCCTTCTTTGCCTGTGCCAGCTGCATATTCCGCTGTTCTGTCTCTTTCACCCGCTCTTCCGCGCCGGAACGGTATTCCTTGGAAATCTGAAAGGTATGCATAACCGCCATCATAACCGCAAATACAGCCATGCTGTACTGTACGGCAAGATTGACACGCTCATTTTCGGAAAAGCGGTTTACAATCACATTCGCAATCTCTCCTGCTAACAGGACGAGCACCGATAAAACCCACAAAACCGTCTTGTAGCTTCTGTTTCTGTAATCATACTGTATCAGGCTCACAATCGCGGCAATGCAGGCGATTCCTGCGGCCGCCGCCGATATCGTAACCATATCCTGCATCTGTATGATTCCGGCAATCTGCAAGACCACCTGCACCGCCGCATTGAAAATAACAAGTCCGAGCACTGCCCCAAAGCGGCGCGGAAATGCCTGATGCAGATTGCGCTCAAAATAAAGCGTTAAAAACAGCGGGCTTAACAGCAGAAGGTACTCCTGCATTTCATAGGCTTCCTGCAGATTATAAAAAATACTCAGCGTATCTGTTCCGATAAAACAGTAAATCCCCGCGCTAAGCCCCATCAGCGCCAGATACATTTCTCCCCGCGGAGGCTGGCCTGTATAACGCCTGATTAGCGCAAGCACAAACATAATAATCGCCATCAGCAGAATTAAAAGGCAGCAGCCGATATCCGAAATACTGCTTCCCACCACGCTGATTACAACCTTATCGCGGGTTACCACTTTCACCTCGCCCAGCATGGCAGCCTCGTCCTGACTGGGCGATACCATTTCAATCCATAATTCCCCCTTTTCCATCACATGGGGAATATCTATAAAGTTCTGATTCGTCTGGTTATGGCCGGATATTTCATCGTCCAGATGTGTATGCTCGTAAATAATCTCATCATCCAGAACCACCCGCAGCACTGCCTCCGAACAGGCAAAGTTCATCGTCAGCCCCGCAAAATCCGGCGCCAGCGTATTTTGAAATACAGCCGTTTCAAAAGCCTGTGATTTCCCCTGAAACGGAAGGCTGACTTCCCGGCACTGACCCGCCTTTTTTGCATCAGCAAACAGCTCCTTTATCCTGTCATGACTTAAAAGCTCCTCCCCGGATGCATCCTCCTTATTTAATACAGCCATCGTCCACCCTTCATTACAGGTATACTCCATCTGCTGCGGCAGAAACTCGTATTCCTCCCCTGCCTGATACTGAAACAGCGCCGCTGCCATAAACACAATGACCAGACATACAGTGATTCCTGCCAGCCTTCGTAAATATTTCATATTCTCTCCATTCCGATTCTTTTGTCTGTTGTGCAAAAGTACCACATTTCCTTCTGAAGCTATTATATCATTTTTTAAGCTTTCGTCTACTTAAAAGTTTTGCCTGGTTTCAGGTTTTCTGATGATAATTCAAATAAGGGGGATATGTTGGCCCCTCGGACGCCGGGAGAGTGGATTTGTCCGGTCTTCCTGCAGCATTGGAAGAATGTTAAGAATCCCTAAGTATTCTGCATTTACGCTGTGGCCCCGGACGGGACGCGGCACCTATTCGCCCTGGCCTGCAGCCAGCAGCTACCGGTGCCGCTACGGCTTCGCCGCCTGGTTTTTGCGGCAGAATGCTAAGGGATTCTAAACATTCTTCCAATGCTGCAGGAAGACCGGACAAATCCACTCTCCCGGCTGTTTTCTGGCAGCTGTTACATGTAACATTCCGGCTGAGGAATGGATGCTTTTCTATGACAGTTTACAGTCTGCCATGTAAATTTTCAACAGAGTGTAAACGGTTTGGTTTGTCATGTAAAGCCTGCGAAAACCAGCCGGGTGACGGGAAGATGCACTGGCTTCCTGCGGCATTGGAGGAAT
>CANDJC010000172.1 GCA_947384955.1 uncultured Eubacterium sp.
CATTCCTCCAATGTCGCAGGAATCCAGGGCATCTTCCCGTCACCCGGCTGGTTTTCATAAGCTTTACATGTAAAAATCTAATTTGTGTTCGGATGAAGTGCCAGATGTGCCAGATATTGTAATAATTTTTATGGGCAGACAAATAGGAATATCCGTTTATGTTTTTTCTAAGTTGCAGCGTATTTTTACACCTATTTCCAAAATAAACAGCCAATTATACTGCGCCGCATAAATCTTCGATATTTCATGGCAAAAAACAAGGTATACCGAGGTACATTGAGTTTTTTTCATGTGCTCTCGGAGATTTAGACAAACAGGATGACCGCTTATTCATTTTACGGTGTACCAATGCAAGTAAGCAGACAAACCGTAAACTCCATGCAAACTCTGTTCATACCGTATCCAGAATGTATCATGTAACGCATTCCAAAAACCAGCCGGAAAAGGGGATTTGCCCAGTCTTCCTGCGGCATTGGAAGACTGTTTAGAAGCCCTTAGTATTCTGCACAATAACCAGGCGGCGAAGCCGAAGCGGCACCTTTAGCTGCTGGCTGCAGGCCAGGGCGAACTAGTACACCGTAAAATAAATAACTGGTTATATTGCGCCGGATAAATCTTCGAGAGTGCATGGCAAAAAAGCGAGGGTGTACCGGGGTACATTGAGTTTTTTTACCATGTGCTCTCGGAGATTTAGACAAGCAGGATGACTAGTTATTTATTTTACGGTGTACTAGGTGCCGCGGCCGTCCGGATCCACAGCCTGAATGCAGAATACTTAGGGCTTCTTAACATTCTGGAGCAGCCGCAGGAAGACTGGGCAAATCCCCTTTTCCGGCGTCCGGGTATCCATAAAATCCCCCTTAACATTATGAAGAACCCGCCAGAAGCCAGACTATTCCCCTTTTCCAGCGTCCAGATATCCAAAAATGATTCATCTGTTCACGCACATCCCCCGCTCTGCTCCTGCATCTGCATAATAAAATATTCCAGCCTGTCATCATATCTGCTCATCTGAAGCTCCCCGCTTTTCTGCTTTAAAGATGCATTCACAAATCCTGAATTTTCCAGTTCTTTTGCATACTGTCCAATCTGTTTTCCATTTGTCTCGCTAAAAACCTTCATTTCTTCAAATTCCTTTTTCATAACAGAAACAAGATTTTGCCTGTCATATTCTTCTTTTTCCAAGCCTCCGTCCTGACTGCTGTAATTCAGGTACAGTCTCCGGAAAGTATTTGAAACCAGCGCTCCTGCATCTGCTCCTGTCATAAAGCGCCGCTGTGCAGCAGCCAGCTGGATGATACTGTCTGCAGCCTGATTTATTACCGGCTCCACATGAGTTCTTCCAGGTTTTTGCAAATGAACCTTTAAAATATTACGCACCTCTGTTTCCGCAGGCATAGCTGTATAGAAGCACCGGTCAAAACGCCCCTGGCGAAAGAATTCCGGCGGCATGCCTTTAATACTGTTTGCTGTTGCAATGATATAACAGGAGCTCTTTTTCTCTTGCAGCCAGGTAAGAAACCCTCCCGTCATCCGCTGCAGATAATCGCCGCCGTCCCTTTTTTTATCATCGGCTCCCGAAAATCCCTTTTCAATCTCATCAATCCACAGAATACAGGGCGCCATTTCCTCTGCCTGTTTCTGTGCCTGCCGCAGATTCCGTTCACTGTCTCCTACATGACCGCCCATCATTCTTCCCATTTCCAGCCTGATTAGAGGCAGCTTCAAAACAGATGCTGCATATTGTGCAAACAGCGATTTGCCTGTTCCCGGCAGTCCCATAATAAGAATTCCTTTGGGCACTTCTACGCCCTTTTCCATCGCATCTTCCAGGCTTCCCATAATAGTTCCGCTTTCCTGAAGATAGTTTTTCAATACATCCATATTGGCTATTTCCGCATTTTTAACCATTCTCCATTCCAAAAGACGGTCTTTATCCAGAAGCTTTACTTTCTCACTCCCAATCAGTTCCAGAATCCTTTTTTTCTTTTCATCAAAAGCCTCCTCGCCATATAAAAGCTGCGCCCTTTGAAACAGATATTCGATTTCATAACAGTGAAATCCCTGCAGATAAGACACAATCTCCCTTTCAAAGTTTTTCCCGACACACAGACCTTTTTTCGCCAAAATCCTCTCTGTCTCTTCCTGAATCTCTGCCGTATCCGGTTTTCTGCCCTGAATCAGGTGAAGATACGGCATCAGCTCCTGCGGAAGATGTTCCCTTTTATCTACACTGATTAAAAGCAGCGGGGCCTGTCCGCCGTAATCCGTTCTCAAAATCTGAAGAAGAGCCAGCAGCAGCTTCCCTTTATATCTGTTTTCCATCAGATGATAATGATTCAGCACAATAAACCCGATTGTTTTATCCTGCATAAACCGTTCCAGTACCGCCGGAAGATAGCTGTCCGGTGAAACTCCGTCCAGCTGAAGCTCTTCATCCTCTGCTTTGCGCATACATATTTTTGTTATCTGATAGACCGCTGGAGCAAATTCAGCGCCATGACTTCCTTCCTTGATTCCATAATGGATATCCAGCCCTGTCCTGCCAGTTTTTCTATTTTCGAAATAATGCTCCCGCAGTATTTTTATCACCGGCTCGAACTCCTGCTTATGCTCCATTTCCAGGACAATCCCCTGTCTGCCGCTTACATATACCTCATAAATTTCTTTTGCGATTTCTTCTGCTGCCCGCATTCTGATATTCTCCTTACCTGACAGAAACCGTTCTGATATGCCCGCTCTCCCACAGTGTCCGCAGCAGCATGCCCGAAGGCAGCCTATGCAGATGACCCGCTGTGCTGCGTTCATAATCTGTTACACTTTTTTCCTGCATCAATAATTTTTTCAAAACAAAAACCAGCAAACCAATACAAAAAACATTAAGAAAAAAAACAGCACAGCTGCTTTTTTCCTCTGCGCTTCTTTTCGGTGTTTTTCTGCCCTGACTTCCATCAGCCGCCTTTCCGCCAGAGCCTGTTCCTGTTTTAATCTCTCTAACTCTTCTGCTTTGCCTGTCCAGCCTGTCTCTTTCGCATAATCAGTCTCTATTGCTATTGCTGTTTCTGTTCTTCCTGTTTTACTTTTATTTGTATCTTTATTGCTATTTACATCTTTCCTGGTTTTTACATTTTTTTTAATATCCTTATTTGATGCTTTATTTTCCATTTCCATGTCAGAGAAAAGTCCTGTTACATTTGGGGGTTTAGCATCCTTTTGTGTTTCATACCGTATTCTGACATCTTCTAAAACAGTAACCATTCCGTCTGGAAAATGCCGCAGCAGTTTTTGTGCATCCTCCCTGCTGACAATTCCAGTCATAACCGGATAATTCAGACTCTGCTTCCATAATTTTTCATCTGTACTTTCTACACTTTTTAGAATGTTATCATCCGTTTTTTGAAAACCATCCTCTGCTGCCTGTACATATTTTCGAAGTTCTTCCCTGTCGGTTTTTGACATGTCATCCGGCACATAATCTGTACCGCTTATCTGAATCCGGCGCATAATTTTTTTCAGAGGGTCAAAAATCTCTTCTTTTTTCTTATACAGGCAGATATCATTATCCGTAAAGCCATAAGCCAGAACACAATGCTGCGCCCTGTAGCCATCCGGCTCAATCCCCAGCAAATCCCGCTGGTCCCCTCCGGCAGCAACTACATACATCTTCCTGTCCAGATATCCGCTAAACCAGCATATCTGCCTTTCCGCTTCTCCGCGGCGTTTATCTGCAGACAGCAGCCGGTTTGACAGTTCTATGCATAAATGCCGGTATGCTTTCAGACCCGCATCACACAGCCGGACATGATAATCTTTTCTTTCGCCTTCCATTTTTGCGTTTGCATAAATCCAGCGGTACACTGCCATCATATCACCTCCCTGCACTGCCTCCCTGCACGCTGTTTAGATGCTCTATCAGTTCTGCAAGCTGAACCGTTTTTTTTACATTCATCGTATCTGCCCAGGATTCAATCAGAAAATGAATTTCCTGCTCTTTTTTTCTTTTTCGTTTATCATGCCACAGCAGCATATATGCAGCATACTCGCACTGGCGGAAAAATGCATTTCCTTTTCCGTTCCATTTATCTCCCTCTTTCATAGCTTCAATGGTATTTATCACCGCTTCCACCTGGGCCTGGGACAAATGCTTTCTGCACCATAGTGCCCAGTATTTTATCAGCCTTATCTTTTCTCTTTGCTTCTGTCTGCGCAGTTCCTGCTGCCTTTGCTCCTGTTCCTTTCGTTCACGCTCTTTTAAGCTCTGCACCTGTTCCGGCTTTTGCTGCACTTTCCGGCCCCGCTCATACTTTTGCCGCTCTTCTGCACTCTGTCTATCTTTCTGCCTTTGCTGGTCTTTCTGGTCTTTCTGGTCTTTCTGGCCGTCCTGCTCACATTGCTGCTTATTTTTATCTTTCCAGCCCGTTTCAAGCTTCTGCTCATAAAGTCCCGCACACTCGTTTTCTTCTCCCGGTACATAAATCCTCTGAGCGGCATTTTCTATTACGGTTACAATTCCATACGGGAAACTCCCGAGAAGCCGCTTTCCATCTTCCATGCTTATAATCCCCGTCATAACCGGCTGATTCAGACTATGCTTCCATAATTTCCTATCTGTTTCCTCTGTGCTCTGATAAATAAAACAGCCATCCTGCTTTTGCATTTTCCTTCTGCTGTCATTTAAAAACGTCCCGGAATCCCTGGTTCTGCCGCTGTCTGGTAAAAAGGCCGGGCTTTCCATCCGGTATGCGGAAAAATCCATTTTTTTGATTTCCGCTGCATCTATTTTCTTTTCTTCTCCGCTGCGCTGAATTTCCCGCATTATTTCTTTAAGCGGTTCAAACATTTTATCATCTTTTGTCAGCAGACAGATATCGTTTCCGGTAAATCCGTATCCGAGAACACAGTGCTGTTCCCTGTATTTTCCGCTGGATATGCCAAGCAGTTCTTCCTGTCTGCCTCCCACAGCCACAAAATATATTTCCCTGCTGATATATCCGGCAAACCAGCAAATCTGTTTTTCGGCTTTCCCTCTCCGTTTATCTGCGGAAATCAGACGGTTTGATAATTCGATTAACGTTCGCTTGCATGCTTCCAGCTTTGAATCGCACAGCCGGACAAAATAATCTTTTCTGTCATTTTCTAATTTTGCATTCGCATAAATCCACCTGCATACTGCCATCTTTTCACCTCGATATACTGCGAAAGGCGGCTACTCAAAAAAGCAGCGCAGCGGTTTTTCCTCTCCGTCCGCATCTAAATAAACAGCATATTTACACTGGTTTTTCGCACTCCCGGTAATGTAATCCAGAATCTCCTTTGCAAACATTCTCTGCCTGCTTTCAATCCGCATCTTTTTTTTCTCCAGCTCTTCGATTCGGTTCTGATACTTTTCCTTTTCTCTTTCCAGGTTCCGTATCTGCTCCTGCCTGCGTTTCATAATCGGGCCGAAAACACGGTACGCACCGCCCATCAGCTTTCCTTTCTCCTCATTGCTGATATCAGTATGCACCCGCTGTATCTGGATTTCCGCGTCAAGCTTTGCATACTCTTCCTCTTCCCACCGTTTTCCGTCCTCTGACATCGCATATCCTGCTGCAAGCATCAGCGGGATTTCAAATCCTTCCGGCTCAAATCCGCTTTCTATTTTATTATTTTCATTCAGAATCAGCGCCCGCCCCAGAGTCGAATGGCAGCAGATAACCTTACGGTCTTTCCACAGCAAGTCATTCTCTTTTAAAAGTGCCGTTAACTGGCTGAATTTCTCCTGGTCATTTCCATATTCGATATAATCTGATTTTGTAATATAAAAAAGTACGGGCGTCCTGTCCTCTTCTCCCCGGATTTCCTTTGATTTTTCCATAATATACCGAATCTGCATAATTTCTTTACTGACCTTCGTCATTTCTTTCTTTCGTTCGATACAGTCCGGTGAAAGTTTTTTTAAAGCCGTGTATTTTCGGATAATTTCACCCGAAATAATATATATTAACAGCGTCGAATGCGCCAGCATTTCTTTAAATTCCTCAATCTGCCCCGCATAAGCCGGGTCTTCCCAGTCTTCTTTTGTCAAAGCGCCTCTGTAATCCATCCAGAAAATATTACAGATTGTTGCCTGATTCCTTTTAAACAGCAGCTCGTACTGCTTATTTTCTGTACTGCCAGACGGGAGCTTTCCTTCCAGCATATCTATATATGTGTCCGCAAAATCGTCCATAATACGCGCCGCCCTGCTGCCGTCCGCCAGCAGGCTGAATTTCACCTCGCGCCCGTCAGACTGAACAGAAATCCCGCCCTCCTGTGTCATATGGTTAAATGTGCAGCAGGCTGCTACGGTTTTGCCGCTGCTTGTTCCTCCAGTAACCAGAATATTTACATTTTTACCGTCTATATCCATTTTTCCTCCTAAATCAGGCTGCCTCTTTTCTCCCGCTCCAGCTGCGCCATGTCCCTTCGCTTGTTTCATTCAGTCTCTTCATCCGCTCCCAGCTTTTTTTGAATTTCCAGAATCATTTTATCGCAGTTATTAATCAGCAGCTCGAGCCGGACCGATTCTTTTATTTTTTCTTCCCGCAGCTCCTGTATTTTTTTTATTTCATTTTTTAAATATTCATACATCTGCGGGCTGTTTTTCTTATCCGGCGGTGTCGCTGCCATTTTGACCTTCCATTGAATCAGCAGTTCATTTTCCTTCTCCATATATTTAGGCGCGGATTCCTCCTGCCTGGTCAGCATTTTTACTTTCGGAGAAACGTCCATATTTAAATACTGTTCTTTATAGTCCTGTACCTGCTTCGGCGTAATTTTGGGAAAACAGCGCAGCACTTCCTCTTCTGAAATCTGATACCCCTCTTTTTTAGAACGCAGCACAGCCTTCATCTGAATATCCGGGTCCTGTACCATCCCTTTGATTTTTTTGCTTAAATACTGCTTATTGCCGCCTGTCATATCTGCCAGCATCTCTACACTAAACATAAACGACTGCTTAATCATGTTCATATTCCTCTTCATCCGCAAATTCTTCCAGTTCTTCCTCCCAGCTGTCCTCCCAGTCTGTATCTGTATACTTTTTCCCTGTGATTTTCTCCAGATACCGATTGAAAAAACCTTCCGGCAAATCCGCATCCAGATATCCCCTGCATTTATCCCATAGCGCAGAAACCCCGATTTTCAAAACAGTACCGGCAATGACCAGCTCCGCAAGCAGAAACAGCGCTTTTACTGCCGCAAATACGGCTGCCACACAGAAAAAAATCCGGGTATTTTTTTCTGTAAAAATTTTTCCAAGATAACTGTATGCCATCTTTTTCATATGATGCAGGTCGCTTCCCGCACGAATCATGGAAACAGAAGATACACATACCGGCACAGCCTGGTCTGTTATCAGCTCCTGTTCCTCTTTTGTATACATTCCGTCCTCTGACGCAATCATCTCCGACACAAGAAAATCCATCAGTAAACAAATGTCCCGCTCTGCATCCCCTGCCCTGAGCCGCTCAAATCCAGTCTGCCACCCCGCACCGATTTCAGCCAGAATTCTGCGGTTTTCATCATCATAAGCAATTCCCGCATACTGCATTAAAGACACCGTTTCGCTGAAACGCTTTTGAAATTCCGCTTCCGTCACGCCGTCCTGCGCTTTATCCCATGCTTCCTCATATTTATGCTCCAGCAAAGACTTCAGGCCTTCGCCCGCTGATTCTTCTAAAAGTCTGCAGATTTCCGCTCCAATCATCATTTCCACATTCAGCAGATACCGGTAGCGCTCTGTTTCATCCATTTCCAGTTCCAGAATCACATTTTCCAGCATCTGCGCCCCCTGCCAGGACTCTAACTCTGTGTGATTCCGGTATGCTCCGGCATAACTGCCAAACTGCTGCGATACTTCCTCCCAGGTATCCATGCGTTTCTGAAAGTCTTTTGTCTTTTGCTGAATATTCTGTCCGTCTTCGTTATGAATTTCCAGATACTTGCGCAGCAAAAAGTCCTGTATGGTATCCTCTGGCGCATTTTTTTTGCAGCAGAGCCATTCATATAAAATAGTTCCGGCATTCATTTCTTCCATATCACAGCCTCCTGGTGCAATGATTTGTATATTCCATGTAGTATAATTAATATCGTTATTATAGCATAGTATCTAAATAAAATCAACTATTAAATAGATTTTAAATATCTTTTTTAATTGTAATAGTTCAGGTAAGGGGGGACATATTGGCTGCGCGGACGCCGGGAGAGGGGATTTGCACGGTCTTCCAGCGGCTGCTCCAGAATGTTAAGAATCCCTAAGTATTCTGCATTTACGCTGTGGCCCCGGACGGGACGCGGCACCTATTCGCCCTGGCTCAGCTGGCTGCCGGTGCCGCTGCGGCTTCGCCGCCTAGTTTTTTTAGCAGAATACTAAGGGATTCTAAACATTCTTCCGATGCCGCTGGAAGACCGTGCAAATCCCCTCTCCCGGCTGTTTTCTGGCTGACGTTACACAAAATATTGAAATATCCAGATTATGGCACAGATACTTTCCAGAGGCAGTTCACAGTTTGTCTGCAATATAAAGAGCTCTGGCAGAGAATCCGCCGTTTTTCATGTAAAGTATGCCAAAACCAGCCGGGTGACAGGAAGATGCATCGGCTTCCTATAACATTGCAGGAACTTTGGAATCTCTTAGCTTTTTGCTATAAACCCAGGCAGCGAAGCCGTAGCGGCACCGGCAGCTGCTGGCAGAAGGCCAAGACGAATAGGTACCGCTCCCGTCTGCTGCCAAAGTGTAAATGCAGAATGCTTCGGGATTCTTAACATTCCAGAGCCGTCACAGGAAGCCGGACTTTCAGTTTTTCCATTTGCTCTGGATATTCCAAAAACAATGCAAATGAATGGATAAAACAATGAGCAAGTTAAGCAGATTTCCGCCAAACCCGCTCTATAAGCTGGTTTCAGAAATGTTAATACATATGGTTCAAAATCCCCACATTCATTAACTTAACTGAAGCCAGCTTATAGAGTGAGTTTAGCAGGAATCTGCTTCACGCAGACATCTCTTTTATCCATTGATTTACATTTTATTTCATTGTTGCAAAATTCCTGGCAGACAGAAAAGCTGAAAGCCCTTAATTTATTGGCATTCCAAAAAAGTTAGTACAAATGCTACAACTCCCCTCTCCCGGCTGTTTTCTGACTAACGTTACATAAAACCTTAAAACATCCAGGTTACAGCACAGATACTTTCCAGACGCAGTTCAAGTCTGTCTTCAATATAAAACTCCAGCAAAGTGTCCACCATTTTTCATGTAAAGCATTCCAAAACCAGCCGGGTGACGGGAAGATGCACCGGCTTCCTGTGACATTGGAGGAATGTTTAGAATCCCTTAGCTTTCTGCCGCAATAACCAGGCGGCGAAGCCGAAGCGGCACCGGTAGCTGCTGGCAGAAAGCCAGGGCG
>CANDJC010000173.1 GCA_947384955.1 uncultured Eubacterium sp.
ATGATAAAATGTTTGAAGGACTGCGGATGCTGATTGAGACTGTGGTGAAGGATTATGGGTATTTGCTGGGATAGATAGAGTTTATTGAGGGAAACCTGGGGGATGCTGGCGGCGGGACGCTGGATGGAGAAACTTTTTCCTGCTGCTGCGGGGTTTCCGAAAAGTAAGAAGTTCTAAGTTTTCTGCCGGAAGGGTGCTGGGGACGGACGGACCGGCGCCTGATGCCCTGGCGTTATTGAGGGGGTTTATGCAGTGGCATTGGCAGGCGCCTTTTGGGGCTTCGGGGTTTTTGTAAGGCGGAAGCAGTGAGCCCCAAATCCTGGGGATGAGCAGAAAACTAAGAACTTCTAACTTTTCTCCAAATCCGCAGCAGCAGGAAAAAGTTTCTCCATCCAGCTGACAGTGGCTGCGGTAAGTATGCAGAGTTTTGTCAGGCGAAGGTTTTGAGAAATATTTTGAGAGAAATATTTGTGTAACAGCCAGGTAACACCAGTTTACAAGTTTTTAATTTGAAACAAGATACAGGTTAAATAGAATCAAGTTTATACAAGATATAGTATTGATTATTACAAAAATATATAGAAATCTGAAAAGCTGTAAACTGTTGACAGGTAAAATAAATATAAAAAACAAATGGAACCATACGGACATAGCTAAAATACCTCCAAAAAACAGCCGGATTCTGGCAGCAGATTTGTACTGGTGTGACTGTGGAAGAATGTTAGAAGCTCTTAGCATTCTGTTCAAAACCAGGATTTGGGGCTCACTGCTTCCGCCTTACAAAACCCCCGAAGCCCCAAAAGGCGCCTGCCAGAGCCACTGCATAAAACCCCTCAATAACGCCAGGGCATCAGGCGCCGGTCCGTCCGCTGCCACAGCTTTGCCACAGAATGCTTAGAGCTTCTTACATTCTGTAACCGGAACACCAGTACAAATCTGCTGCCAGAATCCGGCGTCCGAGGGGCCATTCCCTCCCCCCTTAAATCATGGAAAGAAGGAATCATAAATGAAGCAGTTATTTCAAGGCGGCACCGTTGTCAGTGCAGCCAGTTGTAGAAAAGCAGATATTCTGACAGAAAACGGCACAATTCTCGCTGTCGGCAGTTCTCTTTCAGCGGAAGATGCAGAGGTTATTGATGTGACAGGTAAATATCTGTTTCCGGGATTTATTGATGCGCATACGCATATGGATTTGGATGTATCTGATACGGTGACAGCCGATGGGTTTGATACCGGTACAAAGGCGGAGCTGTCCGGGGGTACGACCTGTATTGTGGATTTTGCGACGCAGAATAAAGGGGAAAGTCTTGCATGTGCGTTAAAAAACTGGCATCAGAAGGCAGATGGAAAAGCGAGCTGTGATTATGCGTTTCATCTGGCGCTGTCAGACTGGAACGCGGATATAAGCGCAGAACTGGAAGGAGTGATAAAAGCAGGCATCCGGTCTTTTAAGCTGTATACAGTTTATGATGCGATGGTGGTCAGTGACAGGGAGATTTATGAAATTCTGTCCCGTTTGAAGGAGCTTGGCGGTATTGCGGGGATTCACTGCGAGAATAAGGGGATTATTGACGCACGTTTAAGCCGGGTGCTGCAGGAAAAGAAGGACAGGAGAAGCGTGGCGGATTATCCGTTTACGCGTCCGGCGCTGGCAGAAGCAGAGGCGGTCAGCCGGGTTTTGAAAATTGCGGCATGTGTGGATACGCCGGTTGTGATTGTGCATTTAAGCTCGAAAGAGGGATATGAGGAAGTGCTCCGGGCACGGGAAAAGGGACAGACGGTATATGTGGAAACATGTCCGCAGTATCTGCTGCTGGATGAAAGCCGTTATGTGAAAGAGGCACAGCAGGCCAGAAAATATATGATTGCTCCGCCGCTGCGCAAAAAAGCAGACCAGGAGGTTTTGTGGAAGGCGCTGGCAGAAGGGCAGATTCAGACAGTCTGTACAGACCACTGCAGCTTTACTGCACAGCAGAAGGAAGCAGGAAAAGATGATTTTGCAAAGACGCCGTGCGGAATGCCGGGAGCGGAGGAGCGTCCGGGGCTGATGTATCATTATGGAGTCCGAAGCGGAAAACTGACACTGGAGCAGATGTGTGCATATCTGTCTGAAAATCAGGCAAAGCTGTATCAGCTGTATCCAAAGAAGGGAGCGCTGGAGCCGGGAAGCGATGCGGATATTGCTGTCTGGGACCCGGATGCGGAGTGGGAGCTGTCTGCAAAAACACAGCAGTCGGCTGCGGATTACTGCCCGTTTGAGGGGACAAAGCTGAAAGGCAGAGCGGTTAAGGTGTATCTGCGGGGAATGTTAGCGGCAGAAAACGGGGAAATTAAAAAAGAATATGAAGGACGGTATCTGACGGCGGTAAACGAATAGTGCGCCTGATGGCTGGCCGGTGCAGCCCGCATAATTTGCAGAATCTTTTTTACGGTCTGTGCAGTCAGTGCCGGATGGGCAGGTTCTGCACAGACTTGCGGGAACCGCTGCCTGGAATCAGCTGTTTAGCTTCAGTTCGCTCAGGTAACGGTAAATGGTTGCTGAGGAGCAGGCGAACTGTTCGGCGATAAAAGTGATGGCGCCTTTTAACTGAAACAGGCCCTGCTTATGCAGTTTTTCGATAATATCCTTTTTTTCCTGCTGATTCAGACGGTCAGCAGGGGTAGGGATGGAAACGGTGGCATCGGCAAACATTTTGTGCATCAGCGACGGAATATCCATGGAGAAGTTTTCCGTAATCGGCTCCGGTTTTTGCGGTCCGGCTGCAGGAAGCGGGGTGATTCCGTCAGCGGTTTTCTTTACCGAAGCATGTGCCGTGATGTATTCCTGCGGATGGATAATGGAGAGCAGGCTGTCATGAAGCTGCAGGTACCTGCTGTCGTCAAAATTGATGCACAAAAGTCCGGCCGGATGTCCGTCTGCGTCTTTGATAAACATCGTAGAAGAACGCAGCATGCGCCCGTTTTCAGCGATTCCTTTGTAGTTGCACAAAAAATCGTCTGTTTCGTAGGCTTTATCAATTAACATTTTTAGTGAAGCATTGGTCAGCGGGCTGCCGATACTCCGTCCGCTGACATGGCTGTTTGCAATCGCAACAATTTCATTATGCTCGGGATTCAGGTCATGGAGAACGACCTCATAATCCGGCCCGAGCGTTTTTCCAAGAAACTGGACAATAACGGAGTATTGCTGTAACATATCTGGTGTCATGGTCATTTTCCTTTCTGTTTCGATTTTATTATTATCGCATGCGGATTTGGAAATTTCAACCAGTTCATAAATTTTTCTATAAACATTTGCAGAAAATAAGGAGGCAGTAAAAATGAAAACAATCTTAAGTACAGAAAAAGCGCCAAAGGCAATCGGACCATATTCTCAGGGAACGGATACAGGGAACCTGCTCTTTCTTTCCGGGCAGCTGCCGATTGTTCCGTCAGAAGGAAAAATAGTGGCGCAGGATATTGAAGGACAGACAAAGCAGTCGTTAGAAAACGTAAAAGCGATTTTAGAATCCGGCGGATGCAGCATGGACAATGTGGTAAAGACAACGGTTTATCTGAAAAATATCGCAGATTTTGCAAAGATGAACGCCGTTTACGAGACATTTTTTACAGAAGGAAATTATCCGGCACGTTCTGCATTCCAGGTGGCAGCGCTCCCGCAGGATTCTCTGATAGAAATAGAAGCCATTGCGTTAAAATCCTGATGACAGAACCGGCAGCTGATATTTAAATGGCGCGATTGCACAATTGAAAGCAGAATAATTCAGATTAGAAAAGGCGGGGAACCAGAAGTTGAGAACAGGAGCGGTCATAGCTGCCGCCGGCATGTCGGTGCGCATGGAGCAGTTTAAACAGCTGATGAAAATTGGAAACCGGACGATGGCGGAACGTGTCATTGTCAATTTTCAAAAGGCAGGAATCCGGGAGATTGCTGTAGTGACCGGACACCGCTGGGAACAGATGGAAAAGGAGCTCCGGGGATTCGGGGTAACATTTCTAAAAAACAGGAATTTTGAAACAACGCGGATGTTCGAGTCGGTGAAAATCGGGCTGGAATATATGAAAGACAGGTGCGACAGAGTTTTTTTCTGCCCGGCGGACATTCCGTTTTTTATGGTAAATACCGTTGAGGCAATGCTTGGACAGGACGCAGATGTGGTACAGCCGGTATATGGAGGTAAGGCCGGACATCCGATTCTGCTAAACTCCTGTCTGATTCCCCGTATCTTAAGCTACACAGGGGACGGCGGGCTGAGGGGAGCGCTTCGCTTTATCGAAGCAGAGGCGGCAGAAGCATCAGAGGCATCGGGAGGATTATACGGGCTGAGACGAAAGCGGATTGCGGTAGAAGATGAAGCCGTTTTAATGGATGCGGATACGAAGGCAGAGCTTCAAAGACTGACGGATTTGCATAATGCAAGGCTGATTCATCCGAAAGCAGAAGTTACACTGGAAAACTGCAGGCCGTTTTTTGGCAGGCAGACGGCGTCTTTGCTGCGCAGCATAGAGAAAACAGGGTCTGTGCGGGAAGCCTGCAGTGAACTCGGTATTTCCTACAGTAAGGGCTGGAGCATTTTAAACGATGCGGAGGACGGGGCCGGATGCTGTCTGACAGAGCGCTGTCCCGGCGGCAGATATGGCGGAAGCGCCAGGGTAACGAAACGGGGCATGCAGCTGGCAGAGCTGTTCGACGATTATGAAAAGAGGGTAAATCAGGCCGCGGAGGATATTTTCCGCCAGGTTTTTTCGGGCAGCGAATTGTTTTGAAAAAACAGACGGCAGGGCGGCGAAAGCAAAAGCACGCTGCCTGGGCAGTTATGCTGAGTGAATGGCATTGCGGGTGAACAATGAATGAAGGAAGTCAGTAAGGAGGGCCGTTATGAAGCTCATAAAGACAGAAGATGCTGTCGGACAGGTACTGTGCCATGATATGACACAGATTATCCGGGGCGTGACAAAAGATGCAGTATTCCGCAAAGGGCATGTGATTACAAAAGAGGATATTCCGGTGCTGCTAAGCATTGGCAAGGAGCATATTTATATTTGGGAAAATGATGAAAACATGCTGCATGAAAATGATGCCGCAAAAATTCTCTGCGAAATTTGCAAAAATGAATATATGCGTCCGTCAGAAATTAAAGAAGGCAAGATTGAGCTGACTGCAGAATGCGACGGGCTGCTGAAAGCAGACAGGGATAAATTAAATCAAATCAATGCTTTGGGAGAGATGATGATTGCCTCGCGCCACGCTGATTTTCCGGTCTGTGCCGGAGATAAAATTGCGGGAATGCGAATCATACCGCTTGTGATTGAAAAAGAAAAAATGGAGGCGGCAAAAAAAGCAGGCGGAGATACGCCCGTCTTTACACTGAAACCGTTTTTGAAAAAGACAGCCGCGATTGTGACTACCGGAAGCGAGGTTTATTACGGACGGATTCAGGATACATTTACGCCTGTTGTGGAGGAAAAGCTGTCTGCCTATGGCGTAAGCGTAATCGGGCATGAAATCAGCAATGATGACCCGGACAAAACAGCGGCGGCAGTTGAGCATATGCTCGGGCTGGGCGCGGAAATGGTTATCTGTACGGGAGGAATGAGCGTGGACCCGGACGATAAAACTCCCGCAGCCATACGCAGCGTGACAGGCTCCGTCGTAACGTACGGCGCTCCGGTGCTTCCGGGTGCGATGTTTCTTCTGGCCTATACAAAAGATACGCAGATTCCGGTTATGGGACTGCCCGGATGCGTGATGTATGCAAAGAGGACGATTTTTGACCTGGTGCTTCCAAGAATCATAGCCGGGGAAATATTACAAAAAGATGATTTTACTGGAATGGGAGAGGGCGGACTGTGTCTGAACTGCCCAGTCTGTACATTTCCAAACTGCGGATTTGGAAAATGAAAAACAGAAAGGAAGAGGATGCAATGAAAGAATTTTTTCAGGCAGTCAGAGCGCTTTCCCCGGACTGTATCAGCAGGGCAGTGACAGTGACAGACGGTAGGTTTCAGGGAAGCCGGATGCTGCTTTCCGATGGCAGAATTGTATGGAATTCGCAGCTGTGCAATCAGAATGGAACAGATAAAAAACCAGGCGGGGAAGAAACGGATGCACAGGATTATGAAGCATTTTGCAGAGAACTTGCGCTGCAGTGGACGAAGATGCCGGGCTGCGGGATTTACGAGACGGCATCTGGCAGGATTTTCTGCGAGACGCCGGGCGGGGAGAAGAAGCTGGTAATCTGCGGCGGCGGGCATGTATCCATTCCGCTTATCAAAATCGGGCGCATGATGGGATTCCATGTTACCGTTTTGGAAGACAGGCCGAAATTCGCAGACCATGCAGCGGCGGCGCAGGCATCTGAGGTATTCTGCAGGCCGTTTGCACAGAGTCTTGCGGACATACAGGGGGATGCGGACACTTATTTTGTCATTGTTACCAGAGGACACCGCTATGACCAGGAGTGCCTTTTGAGCATTGCGGGAAAGAAGCATGCATATATCGGGATGATTGGCAGCAAAAAGCGTGCGGCCGCTGTAAAGTCCGCAGTCATAGAAAACGGCGCAGACCCTGCAGTCATAGAAAACGTCTATACTCCTATCGGCCTTGCAATCGGTGCGCAGACGCCGGAAGAAATCGCGGTTGCAATTGCGGCGCAGATTATTCAGGTCAAAAACCGGAAGGCAGGAGGCAGCTTTCCGACTGAAATCCTGGATGCGGCGCTGGATGAAAAAAACGCGGGCTGTCCGATGGCACTGGCCACAATTATCAGCCGCAAAGGCTCGGCGCCGCGGGAAGCCGGGGCGAAAATGCTGGTGCTGGCTGACGGGACTTGCATTGGAACAATTGGCGGCGGATGTGCGGAAGCTGAAATACAGGAAAAGGCGCTTTTGATGCTGCGCGAGGGCAGAAGGTTTGCATTATGCCGGACGGACCTCTCGGCGGATACGGCACAAGAGGAAGGAATGATATGCGGCGGAATGCTTGATGTGATGCTGGAGCTTATTCATTTATGAAAGACAGATATGGAAGAACAATTGATTATATGCGGATTTCCATCACAGACAGATGCAATTTAAGATGCTGCTACTGCATGCCGGACGGGATTCAGGCTGCTCCGGCGCAGGAGATTCTGACATATGAGGAAATCGAAATTATCTGCCGCGCAGCGGCCCGTGCGGGCATCAGCAGATTAAAGGTTACGGGCGGAGAGCCGCTGGTACGGGCAGACTGCGCACAGCTGACTGGGATGCTGAAACAGATACCGGGAATCCAGCAGGTAACAATGACGACAAACGGGATTCTGCTGGATAAGTATCTGCCGCAGCTGCTGGAAAACGGCCTGGATGCGGTTAACGTCAGCCTGGATACGCTGTCTGAGAAATGCTATGGGCAGATTACCGGAAGAGCGGAGCTTCCAAGGGTGCTTGCAAATATCCGACAGGCCGTACAGGCCGGGATAAAAGTTAAAATCAACTGTGTGCTGATGAAAAATAGAAACAGCAGAGAATGGCAGAATCTGGCGGAACTGACGAAAGAGCTGCAGGCAGATGTCCGGTTTATCGAAATGATGCCGATTGGATATGGAAAGGATTTTGAGCCGGTTTATAATGAAACGATTTTAAACAGGCTGTATGAAAGATATCCGAATCTGGAAAAAGACGACAGTGTTCATGGAAACGGCCCGGCGGTTTATTACCGCATCAAAGGGGCGAAAGGAAGTATTGGATTTATCAGCGCCATGCATGGAAAATTCTGCGGCAGCTGTAACCGGATACGGCTGACATCTGACGGGAAACTGAAGCCGTGTCTGTGTTATGCGGACAGCGTGGATTTAAAGAAGATTCTGCGCAGGGGGACGCAGCCTTTTGCAGACAGAAGGTGCAGCGGCGGAGAGGAAAGCGGAATAGAAGAAGCATGGAAGGGAGAAGCATTACAGGAAGAAACATGGAAGGGAGAAGCATTGCGGGAAGAAGCATGGAAAGAAGATGCATTGCAGATAGAAGATGAACTGTACAGGGCTTTCAGGCAGGCAGTACAGCAGAAACCGGGGATGCATCGTTTTGAAGGACTGGACGGCGTGACGGAAAAAGGCCGGATGGTTCAGATTGGAGGATAGAGGTGAAGAAGAGCGCCCGGAAGGTATGTGATGTTTCAGAAAAAGACGGGATAATCCGGATTGGAGGTTTGAAGGCAGAATGGGAAAAGTGGCAGCGGTCTGTATCAGTAAAGAACGCGGAACACAAAAAACAATGGTACAGAGCGCATATTTAAAGCAGGACTGGGGAATTGAGACGGATGCGCATGCAGGAAACTGGCACCGGCAGGTCAGTCTGCTGTCGCTGGAAAAGATAGAAGATTTCAGGGCGAAAGGGGCAGAGGTGGAATACGGGGCTTTCGGTGAAAATCTCGTTGTAGAAGGATTTGACCTTAGAAAGGTTCCGGTCGGGACAAGAATTCAGGCCGGGGAAGCTTTGCTGGAGCTGACCCAGATTGGAAAAGAGTGCCACAGCCATTGTGAGATATTTAAGGCCATGGGCGACTGCATTATGCCGAGAGAGGGTGTATTTGCAAAAGTGATAAGAAGCGGAAAGGTTTGTCCAGGGGATGAAGTGACACTGACTGAGCTGGCAGCAGACCGCCCGTTTACAGCAGCGGTGATTACGCTGAGTGATAAAGGTGCGGCGGGACAGCGTGAGGATAAAAGCGGGCCTCTGGCAGAAGAAATACTGCGGCAGTATGGCTATGAGATTGTGGAGACGCTGCTGTTAGCGGATGAGCAGCCGTTACTGGAGCATCATCTGCGCCGGCTTTGTGACCAGCGGCAGGTGAATGTGATTTTTACTACCGGGGGAACTGGATTTTCCAGACGGGATATTACACCTGAAGCGACAATAGCTGTCTGTGAGCGGATGGCGGATGGAATTGCACAGGCGATTCGGCAGTATTCTCTTGCGATAACGGGGCGGGCGATGCTGAGCAGGGCGGTTTCGGGGATTCGCGGGAATACACTGATTGTAAATCTGCCGGGGAGTCCGAAAGCGGTGAGGGAGAGTATGGAATATATACTTCCGCATTTGGGGCATGGGATTGGGATTTTGAGAGGGACGGATGGGGAATGTGGATGAAAGAGGGGGGAGGGTGGCTTCGCGGACGCCGGGAGAGGGGATTTGCCCGGTCTTCCTGCGGCTGCTCCAGAATGTTAAGAATCCCTAAGCATTCTGCATTTACGCTGTGGCACCGGACGGGACG
>CANDJC010000174.1 GCA_947384955.1 uncultured Eubacterium sp.
TATTCTGACACTTCTTTTCTGGTATTCATGTAACACTGTACGAAAACCAGCCGGGCGGCGGGAAGATGTCCTGGCTTCCTGTGGCATCGGAGGAATGTTTAGAAGCCCTTAGCATTCTGCCTCAAAAACCAGGCGGCGAAGCCGCAGCGGCACCGGTAGCTGCTGGCAGAAGGCCAGGGCGAATAGGTGCCGCGTCCCGTCCGGGGCCACAGCCTTGATGCAGAATGCTTAGGGCTTCTTAACATTCCGGAGCAGCCACAGGAAGCCAGGACATCTTCCCGCCGCCCGGCGTCCGCGAAGCCATCCTCCCTCCTATCCATACTGTTCCACCCCATCATAACAAAAAAAGATTGCAATCCTCCCAAAATACATATATATTACTAATATACCTTACCACCAGACACCATTCAGGAAAAGAGGGCATCTTATGGGTATTTATTTAAATCCTGACAATATCAGCTTTCAGGAAGCACTGAATTCAGAAATATACGTAGATAAAACCGGCCTCATAGACCTTACAAACAGACTCATCCGCACCGAACAGAAATACCTGTGCGTAAGCCGTCCAAGAAGGTTTGGAAAATCAATGGCGGCAAATATGCTGACGGCATACTACAGCAGAGGATGTGATTCGGACGAGCTGTTTCGTGGATATCAAATCTCGCAGACCGCCAGTTACAAAACACACCTGAATCGCTACAATGTCATCCGTCTGAATATGATGGATTTTTCCCGAAATGCCGGCGGCTTTCATGCCGAGCAGGAAATTCTGTTTGACTTAAAAGAAGCATTCCCGGATATCCATTTTTTTGATTCCACACACCTTGTCCGCACTTTGAAGGATGTTTATGAAAAAACGAAAACCCCTTTCATTTTTATTATCGATGAATGGGACTGCATTTTCAGGGAACATAAAAATGATACCGCATCACAGGCCGCATATCTTACGTTTCTTCGAAATCTGTTAAAGGACCAAAGCTACGTAGCGTTTGCATATATGACAGGAATTTTGCCGGTTAAAAAATACGGCATCCATTCTGCGTTAAATATGTTTACCGAAGTATCCATGACCAATACGAGAGAATATTCCGAATTTACCGGTTTTACAGAATCAGAAGTACAGGCGCTTTGTAAATCATACAGCATGCCGTTTGCAGAAATGAAACGCTGGTATGACGGATACTCTGTCAGGGGAATGACCATCTACAATCCCCGTTCTGTCGTCATGTCGGTTACGGGGCATGATTTTGATAACTACTGGACTTCCACAGAAACCTACGAAGCGCTGAAAATTTATATCGCCATGGATTTCGACGGGCTTAACAGCAAAGTCGTAAGACTGGTCGCCGGAGATGAATTTAAGATAAATACGAAAAAATTTCAAAATGACATGACCACATTCCAAAGCGCTGACGATATTCTCACGCTGCTCGTTCACCTGGGTTATCTGACTTATGACTTTGATACGCAAAGAGTCCGGATACCAAACAGTGAAACAGCCAGCGAGTTTGTAAACGCAATCGAAGACGGCGGCTGGGAAAACGTCATAACCGCAATCCGCCAGTCGGATGCGCTGCTGCAGGCAACGATAAAAGGCGAGGCAGACAGGGTGGCCGCTTTTATCCAGCAGTGCCACATGGAAGAGACATCTGTTTTAAAATACAATGATGAAAATTCCCTGGCATGTGTCATTTCCCTGGCATATTATTCTGCAAGAGAAACATACGACATCTGGCGGGAGCTGCCCTGTGGGGAAGGCTTTGCTGATTTGATTTTTCTGCCTAAAAAGAATGCGGCACTTCCTGCTCTTGTTGTTGAATTGAAGCGGAACCAGTCTGCAAATTCTGCAATTGCCCAGATAAAAAGGAAGAAATATCCTGACAAAATCAAAAATTATGCCGGGGAAGTGCTGCTTGTCGGTATTAATTACAATTCAAAAGATAAAATTCACAGCTGTGTGATTGAAAAGCTCTCAGCCATTTAAAATTTAACGCAAAAACCTGAAAACAGAAAAACTCATCATAACACCTCAGACAGAAGAATGTACCTGGCTATGGTCTCTCAGACTCCGGGTGACAGAAAGATGCACCGTCTTCCCGTCACCCGGCTGATTTTCACAGGCTTTACACAAAAACAGCAGACATCCTTCCAAATTTAAATATGACAGAGTAAAATAAAGATACTGCCAGAAAAAGAGCAGTGATACATTCCTGGCGGGAGTGTCAGAATTTCTGTATAAGTTTTATGCACAATTCTATGAATCAGGCATTTATGAATAATTACAAAAATATTCTGACACTTCTTTTCTGGTATTCATGTAACACTGTACGAAAACCAGCCGGGCGGCGGGAAGATGTCCTGGCTTCCTGTGGCATCGGAGGAATGTTTAGAAGCCCTTAGCATTCTGCCTCAAAAACCAGGCGGCGAAGCCGCAGCGGCACCGGTAGCTGCTGGCAGAAGGCCAGGGCGAATAGGTGCCGCGTCCCGTCCGGGGCCACAGCCTTGATGCAGAATGCTTAGGGCTTCTTAACATTCCGGAGCAGCCACAGGAAGCCAGGACATCTTCCCGCCGCCCGGCGTCCGCGAAGCCACTCCCCCACCGCCAAATCATACAAATTCACCCAAAAACGTTCTTAAAAAGGCTAAATCCCCTCTCACTGCACCGTCATATACGTATACCCCATCAGGCTCAGGTCAGCCTCCCTTGCCACCTCTCTTCCTTCGCGTATCGCCCAGACCACCAGCGACTGCCCTCTGCGCATATCCCCGCAGGCAAACACATTTTTTACATTCGTCTGATATCCGCCATCCTTCGTCTGCACATTCGACCTCTGGTTCAAAGCCGCCCCAAACGCGTCCGCGGTATATTTTTCGCTTCCAAGAAATCCAGCCGCAATCAGCGCCAGGTCAGCCGCGATTTTCTTTTCACTGCCCGGCTTTTCAGCCATCACCATCCGCCCGGTTTTTTCATCCTTCTGGTTTTCAAGCTGTACAGTCACAATCCCGCAGAGATTTCCGTTTTTATCCTTTAAAAACTCTTTAACCGTCGTCTGATAAATCCTCGGGTCATGGCCGAATACCGCAATGGCTTCTTCCTGGCCGTAATCGGTTTTTGAAATTTTCGGCCACTCCGGCCACGGGTTATCCGGCGTACGCTTATCCGGCGCTTTCGGCATCATTTCCAGCTGCGTAACGCTCGCTGCGCCTAAGCGGATACATGTGCCGGCGCAGTCGTTCCCGGTGTCCCCGCCTCCGATGACAACGACATGTTTCCCCTTCGCAGATGCAAATTTCTTATCCTTCAGGCCGGAGTCTAACAGGCTTTTGGTAACGCCGCTTAAATAGTCCACGGCAAAATAAATCCCTTTCGCATCCCGGCCCGGAACTTTTAAGTCTCTTGGATTTTTCGCTCCGCAGGCTAAAATCACACGGTCATATTCTTTTAGCAGCTTTGCCGCTTTGATGTCTTTTCCCACATCTGCGTTTGTCACAAACTCCACGCCTTCTTCTTTCATAACGGAAATTTTGCGCTCAATCACAGATTTTTCCAGCTTCATATTCGGAATGCCGTACATCAAAAGCCCGCCGATACGGTCATCGCGCTCATATACTGTTACCAGATGCCCCCGCTTGTTCAGCTGGTCTGCGGCCGCAAGCCCGGCGGGGCCCGAGCCTACGACTGCCACCCGCTTTCCGGTGCGCACTTTCGGCGGGCGGGCTTTTGCAAGTCCGGTTTCATAGGCATATTCGATAATGCCGTATTCATTTTCCTTTGCCGTCACCGGCTCCCCATAATGTCCGCAGGTACAGGCCGCCTCGCACAGCGCCGGACAGACACGGGCGGTAAATTCCGGGAAATTGTTTGTTTTTTTCAGTCTCCGGTAAGCCTGCTCCCAGTTGCCGGAATATACAAGGTCGTTCCATTCCGGTATCAGATTGTGCAGCGGGCATCCGCTCGCCATGCCTTCGATTATCATTCCTGCCTGGCAGAACGGGACGCCGCAGTCCATGCACCTTGCGCCCTGTATCTGCTGCTGCTCCCTCGAAAGAGGCGTATGGAACTCGTGGAAATTTAAAATGCGTTCCTTTGGCGGTTTCGCCGTGCTTGTTTTTCTGTCATATTCCATAAATCCGGATGGTTTTCCCATTTCGTTCCCCTCCTATCTTCCTGCATTCGCATAAAATGCTTCAATCTGCGCCTGTTCCGCGTTCAGTCCCTTTTCTTCCATCTGAACTATGGCTAACAGCATCCGTTTGTAATCATGCGGCACGATTTTTTTAAATTTCGGCAGATATTCGCTGAAACGGGCGAGTATCTGTTTTCCTTTTTCCGAATTGGTAAATTTGACATGCTCTTCTATCATTTCTTTTAATTCCAGCACATCATACTTCGATGTAATCTCCTCCGAAGAAACCATGCCTTTATTCAGCCTTGTATACAGGCTGCTGTCTTCATCGAGCACATAGGCAATGCCGCCGCTCATTCCGGCTGCAAAGTTTTTGCCGGTACGCCCTAAAATCACAACGCGCCCGCCCGTCATATATTCGCAGCCATGGTCGCCGACGCCTTCGACGACTGCGTTCGCGCCGGAATTGCGCACGGCAAACCGCTCTCCCGCCACGCCGCTTATAAACGCTTTGCCGCTGGTAGCACCATACAGGGCCACATTTCCGATAATAATATTCTCATCTTTTTGAAACACACTCCCGGCCGGGGCATAGACAGCCAGCTTGCCGCCGGAAAGCCCTTTGCCGAAGTAATCGTTCGAATCGCCTACGAGCTCTAGCGTAAGCCCCTTCGGAATAAACGCGCCAAAGCTCTGCCCGCCTGCGCCGCTGCATTTTACAACATACGTATCTTCCGCCAGCCCTTCCGGGAAACGTTTTGTGATTTCAGAGCCGAACATCGTGCCGAATGCCCGGTCGGTATTGGTCACTTCCACGTCAATGCTGCGCTTTGCGCCGGATGCCAGAGCGCCCTTTAACTGTGCCGACAGTATTTTTTCGTCTTTGGTCCTTTCCAGGTGGAAATCATAGGCCTTTTTCGGGTTAAATATTACATTTGCCTTACCTTGCGCAAACGGATTATTTAAAATGCCTGTAAGATTCAGCTCCTTCTGGCGCTCTGACAAATCGCTGCGCATGCATAACAGGTCGCTGCGCCCTACCAGCTCGTCTACCGAACGGATTCCAAGCTTCGCCATAATCTCCCGAAGGTCCTGGGCGATAAATTTCATAAAGTTCACAACATACTCCGGCTTTCCGTCAAACCGCTCCCGCAGCTTTGGATTCTGCGTCGCGATTCCTGCCGGACAGGTATCTAAATTGCACACGCGCATCATCACACAGCCCATGGTCACAAGCGGAGCCGTGGCAAAACCGAACTCTTCTGCTCCTAACAGAGCCGCCACAGCCACATCCCGTCCGGTCATCAGCTTGCCGTCCGTTTCAATGCGCACTTTATCCCGCAGCCCGTTTAAAATAAGCGTCTGGTGCGTTTCGGAAAGCCCTAATTCCCATGGCAGCCCGGCATTGTGAATCGAGCTTCTCGGCGCTGCCCCGGTGCCTCCGTCATAGCCGGAAATTAAAATCAGCTGTGCCCCCGCTTTCGCCACCCCGGCCGCGACAGTGCCGACTCCGGCTTCGGATACCAGTTTCACTGAAATGCTGGCTGAACGGTTTGCATTTTTCAAATCATAAATCAGCTGTTCCAAATCCTCAATCGAATAAATATCATGATGAGGCGGCGGCGAAATTAACGAAACGCCAGGTGTGGAAAGCCTTGTTTTTGCAATCCACGGATATACCTTCTTGCCCGGAAGGTGCCCGCCTTCGCCCGGTTTAGCCCCCTGCGCCATTTTAATCTGGATTTCTTTTGCGCTGACCAGATAGCGGCTGGTGACTCCGAAGCGGCCGGAAGCTACCTGCTTAATCGCCGAGCATTTGTTTAACCCGTCCGGCCCGATGCTTAAGCGCTCAATGCTTTCGCCGCCTTCCCCGGTGTTGGACTTGCCGTGAATCATATTCATGGCAGCGGCCAGCGTTTCATGCGCTTCCTGTGAAATCGAACCGTAGGACATCGCTCCGGTTTTAAATCTGGTGACAATCGAATCCACGCTCTCCACCTCATCCAGAGGAATTCCTTTTTCCGGAAAGCGGAAGTCAAACATGCCCCGGATATAAGCATCCTTTTCTTCTGCATTGACCATTTCCGTGTATTTCTTAAACATACTGTAATCGCCCATGCGCGTGGATTTCTGCAGCATATGAATTGTTGCCGGATTATACAGGTGTTTTTCTGCTCCGCTGCGCATTTTGTGGCGTCCTTTGGAATCCAGCGATTCATCCACTTCTAAGCCTAACGGGTCATACGCCAGCGAATGCAGATGGTCCGCATCATTTTCAATGTCCTTTAACGTAATGCCTCCGATGCGGCTTACTGTATTTGTAAAATATTTATCAATCACCGATTTATCAATGCCGGCTGCTTCAAAAATCTTAGAGCCCTGGTAAGACTGTATCGTGGAAATCCCCATTTTGGATGCTATTTTAACGATTCCTGATACAACTGCTTGATTATAATCATCTACTGCCGCATAAACATCCTTATTGAGCATATTAAGCTGCACCAGCTCTTTTACCGTTTCATGCGCCAGATACGGATTGACAGCGCTGGCCCCGTAGCCAAGCAGCGTCGCAAAATGATGCACCTCTCTTGGCTCGCCGGATTCTAAAATTAAAGAAAGGCTGGTCCGCTTTTTCGTTACTACCAGATGCTCATGCAGAGCCGCCACTGCTAACAGGGAAGGAATCGCCACATGGTTTTCATCCACGCCCCGGTCCGATAAAATCAAAATATTCGCCCCGTCCCGGTACGCGCGGTCCGCCTCCAAAAACAGACGGTCAACTGCTTTTTCCAGGCTCGTATTTTTATAATACGTAATCGGAATCTCTGCCACATGGAATCCTTCCACCTTCATCGCCCGGATTTTCATCAAATCGGTATTGGTCAGAATCGGATTATTGACCTTTAATACCTTGCAGTTTTCCGGCCGCTCTTCTAACAGATTTCCCCCGGCGCCGATATAAATACAGGTCGATGTGACGACTTTTTCCCGGATGGAATCAATCGGCGGATTGGTAACCTGTGCAAACAGCTGTTTAAAATAATTAAACAAAGGCTGGTGGTCGTCAGCCAGCACGGCTAACGGAATATCAATGCCCATCGCGCTCGTCGATTCTCCGCCGTTTAACGCCATTGGCAGAATGACTTCTTTCATAGATTCGTAAGTATATCCAAACGCTCTCTGCAGCTTTTTTAATTCCTCTCTCGTAAATTCCGGGACACGCTCGTTTGGAATCTTTAAGTCCGAAAGCTCTGCCAGATTGCGGTCCAGCCATTCTCCGTACGGACGTCTGCCAGCGTAGTATTCTTTCATTTCATCGTCCCCGATAATCCGTCCGGCTGCCGTATCCACTAACAGCATCTTGCCTGGACGCAGGCGGTCTTTTTTGATAATTTTAGTCGGGTCAATGTCCAAAACGCCGACCTCCGAAGAAAGAATCAGCTGTCCGTCATCCGTCAGATAATATCTCGAAGGCCGGAGGCCGTTGCGGTCCAGCACTGCCCCCATCAGATCCCCGTCCGAAAACAAAATCGAGGCCGGGCCGTCCCACGGCTCCATCATGGTCGCATAATACTGGTAAAAATCTTTTTTCTTCTGCGTCATCGTGTCATTATGCAGCCACGGTTCCGGTATCAGAATCATAACCGCTAAAGGCAGCGGCATGCCGCTCATCACAAGAAACTCCAGCGTATTATCCAGCTGCGCCGAATCCGAGCCTTCCGCACTGATGACCGGCAGCACCTTCGAAAGCTCCGCGTCAAGCGCCCCGGAGCTCATATTTTCTTCCCGCCCGAACATCTTATCAGCATTGCCGCGTATCGTATTAATTTCCCCGTTGTGTACAATCAGCCTGTTCGGGTGCGCCCTCTCCCAGCTTGGATTGGTATTGGTAGAAAACCTGGAATGAACGGTCGCAATCGCGCTTTCATAATTTACATCCTGCAAGTCTGCAAAAAACATCCGCAGCTGGTCTACCAGAAACATCCCCTTGTATACAATCGTCCGGCTGGAAAGCGAGCAGACATACGTAAAATCATTCGACTGCTCAAACACCCGGCGCACAACATATAATCTGCGGTCAAATTCCAGCCCTTTTGCCGCGTCAGACGGCCGCTTTACAAATCCCTGCATAATATACGGCATGCAGTCAGCCGCTTTGCGCCCTAATTTCTCCGGCGCCGTCGGCACCTTCCTCCAGCCTAAAAATTCCATGCCTTCTTTATTCACAATGACTTCAAACATCTTCATCGCCCGCTGGCGCTTAAACTCATCCTGCGGAAAGAAAAACATGCCCACGCCAAATTCCCGCTCCCCGTCCAGCGCAATCCCAAGCGGCTTTAACACCTGTGAAAAAAACTTATATGATATCTGCAGCAAAATCCCGACACCGTCGCCGGTTTTGCCCTCGGCGTCTTTTCCAGCCCTGTGCTGTAAATTTTCTACGATTTTTAATGCATTTTCTACGACTGCATGGCTCTTTCTGCCGTCTACATTCACAACCGCGCCGATACCGCAGCTGTCATGTTCAAAACGCGGGTCATACATACCCGTCTGTACCGAGATGCTTTCATGTTGCACATTCTGCCTCATAATTCCGCTTCCTTTCTTTCTATTCAAAACCTGATGCTTCTTTCCTGTTACTTTCACATCTATCTGAAACATTTCTTTGCCTGAATAAAAATATACTGCTTTTATGCGGTGAAGTAAATATGCAGATTCTGCATAATTATCTGATTATTTGTGAACTTCTTTATTTTGCTTATTTTTTCAGATAATTTAAATCATTTCACTGAATATCATGTGTTATGTAAACTATTTTTAGAATATGCTGGGGAAAATTCCGAATATTCTTAAGTGTGTTTTTGTGGCAGATTTTAAATTGTGTCTGAATTGTGTCTGAAAATCAATCCATGCCATGTTCTTTTCTTTCATAACTGGCTTTGTATCATTTGAGGCAGTTCAGACCAAAGGGGGGGATGCGTACTGGCCTCTCGGACGGCGGGAGAGGGGATTGACACGGTCTTCCTGCGGCTGCTCCAGAATGTTAAGAATCCCTAAGCATTCTGCATT
>CANDJC010000175.1 GCA_947384955.1 uncultured Eubacterium sp.
CATTCCGGAGCCGGAGCCGGAAGCCGGTGCATCTTCCCGTCACCCGGCGTCCGAGAGGCCACAATCCCCCCGCCAGCCCCACCCCCCTAAATTATACCCGCAGGAAACCATCAGTTCTGCAATTTACATTGAATTTTATTCTATTCTAAGCTATAATATAATAAATGAAAAAGAAACGAGAGGAATTAAAAGTACAATGCATAACATAAGAAAAACACTCAGTCAGTTTACAGTAATACTGCTATGCCTTTATCTTATATTATCCAGCTGTACAATGGCGCAGGCAGGGGAAAAGTCTGCAAATCAGACCGTGAAAGCAGGCATTTTTCATTTTGACGGATACCATATGAAAGATAAAGACGGAAATCTGAGCGGATACGGCATTGATTTTTTAAATCTTGTATCCGAGCACTCTCATTTAAACTTTGAATTTACAGGGTATGAAAAATCCTGGAATGAAATGCTGGATATGCTGGAATCCGGTGAAATTGATATCGTTACGTCAGCGGGAAAAGCAAAGAACCAGAGAAACGGGTTTGCATATTCGCTTCCGATTGGCAGAAACAGTATCATTCTTTCGGTAAGGGAAGACGACAGCCGGCTGCACAGCGGCGATTACGCCTCCTATGACGGGATGCTGGCCGGGGCGGTCAGAGGAAGCAGTCAGAAGCAGAAGCTGTTAGAGTTTGCAGATGAAAAAGGATTTTCCTGCAGCCTGAAGGAATATGAGACGCTGGAGGAATTGGAAGACGCATTGCAGGACGGCAGTGTAGATGCGGTGCTGTCGAGTGATTTAAGGAGCAAGAAAAATGAAAAGACGCTGGATACGATTGCGTCGGAGAATTTTTATGCGATTGTAAGGAAAGAAGATACAAAGCTTTTGGATGAAATCAATTATGCAATCGGACAGATGCATGTCAATGAAGGAGACTGGATGAACGTACTGTTTTATAAATATTACGGGTCCGTCTATTCGTCCGCACTTGCATTTAACAGGCGGGAAAAAGCATATATTCAGGATGTCCTTGACGGGAAAAAATCAATTACGGTGACTGCCATGGGAGACAGGAAGCCGTATTCTTATGTAGAGGATGGTACTTTAAAAGGCATTCTGCCGGATTATTTTGACAGGGTCATGAAGTTTGCGGGGCTGCCGTATGAAACCGCTGTGCCCGCAGACAGGGATGATTATAACCGCCTGGCTTCCTTAGACAGCGTAGATGTAGTGATTGACAAAAGAACGCCGGAAACAGACGAAAACAGCAGTCTGAATGAGGGATTTCTTTCCAGCACTTATATGAGGGCCGGAATGGCAAAGGTGACAAGGAAGGATTTCCACGGCGAGATTTTGACAGCATCCATTGCGGAAGCCCAGGGCAATGTACCTTTAGACCAGGAAAATGTGGAGTTAATCAGATATCCGACCAGGGAAGGCGCGCTGCAGGCTGTCTTAGATAAGGAAGTGGATGCCGCATATGTATATACTTATACGGCGCAGCTGTTTGTCAATAATGATTATACGGATTCGCTGCACTTTAGCATTGTAAATGAAGTGAATTTTGAATTCCATATGTATGTCAGAAAAAGCAGCGACCATGAGCTTGCGACAATACTGAATAAATGTATCCAGCAGATGCCGGAGGATGAGTTAAATCAGCTGGTTACGAATTATACGTCCTATACGCCGAAGGATATGACTCTGATTCAGTATCTGGCGGCAAATCCAAGGATGCTTCTGTTAATGGCTGTTCTCGCTGTTCTGGCTGCAGGGGCGATTTTGTATTTGTATCTGAGGGCCAGCTGGAACCGGAAAATTCTGCTGTCTTCGGAACAGTCCAAGAAGGAATTAGAATCCCAGCTTGCCGTCGTAGATGCGCTCAGCCGGGATTACATTAATGTTTTTGCAATCGACCCGAAGAATGCGTTTACCAGGGTGATTAAATCCAAAGGGTACATAAATGCGGTTGTGCATTTTATAAACGAAAAAGAATTTTTATATGGCGAGGCGCTGGAGAATTATGTAAGCCGGAGAGTGCATCCGGATGAGCAGCAGGAGCTCAGGAGTGCGCTCAGTCTGGACAAGATTATGGAAAGACTGAAGGAATCCGCAGAGTATACCGGAAGCTTTCATGTGCTGTCTGACGGGGAGCTTCATAATTTTCAGTTTACTTATGTAAAGATGAAAGGAAACGGGCCGGACGGCGAAGATTTTGTACTGGCCGGTTTTCGAAATATTGATGAGGTGGTGAAGAAAGAACAGCAGCAGAAGACGGCCCTGGCAGAAGCGCTTGCGGAGGCACAGAATGCGAGTCATGCGAAGACCACGTTTTTAAACAATATGTCTCATGATATCCGTACGCCGATGAATGCGATTATCGGATTTACCTCGCTGGCGGCTTCACATATCGAGAGCAGGGAGCTGGTGGCAGACTATCTGGATAAAATTATGACTTCCAGCAGACATCTGCTGAGCCTGATTAATGATGTGCTGGATATGAGCCGCATTGAAAGCGGCAAAGTGCGGATTGACGAAAAAGAAGCCAGCCTGCCGGAAATTATGCATGACCTGAAGACCATTGTGCAGTCAGACGTCAAGGCAAAACAGCTGGAATTTTATATTGAAGCGGTGGATGTGACGAATGAGATTATCATCTGTGACAAGCTGCGTTTAAACCAGGTGCTTTTGAATATCCTGAGCAATGCCATGAAATACACAAAGCCCGGCGGCAGGGTCAGCGTGCGCATTGTGCAGTCCGCCGATGCGCCCAAAGGCTATGCTTCATTTCAGTTTAAGATAAAAGATACCGGTATCGGCATGAGCAGAAAATTTCTCGACCATCTGTTTGAGCCGTTTGAGCGGGAACAGACATCTACCATCAGCGGCATTCAGGGAACGGGGCTCGGGCTTGCGATTACGAAAAATATTGTAGATATGATGAACGGAACAATTGACGTAGAAAGCGAGGAAGGAAAAGGAACAGAGTTTACCGTATCATTTAAGTTCCGTACAGCCAGCATTCCGAAGGAAGAGGTCATTTTAGAGCTTGCAGGCCAGCGGGCGCTGATTGTGGATGACGATATCAATACATGTACAAGTGTAAGCAAAATGCTTTCGCGCATCGGCATGCATGCGGATTTTACAACGCAGGGCAGCGAAGCCGTTGTGAGGGCAGAATTTGCCAGAGAACAGGAAGAGCCGTACAGTGTGTATCTGACAGACTGGCTGATGCCGGATATGAACGGCGTGGAAATTGTCCGCAGAATCCGTAAAAAGATTGGAGATACAGCCAGGATTTTTATCATGACAGCCTATGACTGGGCGGACATTGAAGAAGAGGCGCTGCAGGCCGGAGTGACAGCGTTTTGTTCAAAGCCCGTGTTTTTATCGGAGCTGCGAAGGATACTGGCAGAGCCGTTTCACAAACAGGAAGAGCTTCTGGCGCAGGATAAGACGGAAGAAATGGAAGGAATGTTTGAAGGCAGGCACCTTCTTTTAGCAGAAGACAACGAGATTAACCAGGAGATTGCGAAAGCGATTCTTACGGAAGCCGGGTTTACGATAGATATTGCAAGCAACGGCCAGGAAGCAGCCAGCCGGATTAAAGAAGTTCCGGCAGATACCTATGACCTGATTTTAATGGATATTCAGATGCCGGTCATGAACGGCTATGAAGCGTCCAGGCAGATACGCGCGCTGGAGGATACGGAGAAAGCAAAGATTCCGATTGTGGCAATGACAGCGAACGCTTTCGATGAAGACAGACAGCTGGCACTGGAAGCCGGCATGAACGGACATATTGCAAAGCCGATTGATGTCGGTCAGCTGATGAAAACCATTCAGAATATTCTGAAGCAGAGAAAGGAAGCAGCATCATGTGGAGAGTGAAAAGCAGCATTTTATCAGGACTTGTTCTGACAGCGTCCCTCGGCCTGCTGCTGGCCGGATGCACAGGGGAGCGGCAGAAGGCGCCGGAATCCGGGGATGATGTGAAAACGGCAGATTCAGAAACGAAAACAGATTCACAAAACGGCAGGGAGCGTGTGAGCCTGACAGTCTGGGGAGCGCAGGAGGATACGCAGCTGATGGAGCAGATTCTGAACGATTTCAAAAAGGAATACAAAAACGAGGCAGACTTTCAGATACGCTATGAGGTTCAGGGAGAAACAGCCTGTAAGGATGCCCTGTTAGCGAATCTGGAAGAAGGAGCGGATGTCTTTGCTTTTGCAGATGACCAGTTAAATGCCTTAGCAGCGGCAGGGGCTTTAGACCCGATTGAGAATGCAGAGCGGATAAAAACAGAGCATCTGGATAAAGCAGTGGAAGCAGCCAGTGCGGGAGGTACGATGTATGCCTATCCGCTGACCGCTGATAACGGGTATTTTTTGTATTACAATCAAAAATATATTACGAAAGACGACGCGGCATCTCTGGAAAAAATACTGAAAAAGGCCGAAAAACATAAAAAACTGTTTATGATGGACTGGTCGTCGGCCTGGTATGTGTATGCTTTTTTCGGAAATACCGGATTAAAAGCGGGGCTGAATGACGACGGCATTACAAATTACTGTACGTGGAATGCAAAAGACGGGGAAATCCGGGGCGTGGATGTGGCACGCTCGATGCTGGATATTGCGGCAAGCCCCGGGTTTTCGAGCGGGACGGACACAGAATTTATGGAAGGCGTAAAAAGCGGAACGGTGATTGCGGGAGTCAGCGGTGTCTGGAATGCGGTCGCGTTAAAGGAACTCTGGGGCGAATCAATGGGCGCCGCAAAGCTGCCGGAATTTTCCTGTGCCGGACAAAAGATACAGATGGCCTCATTTTCCGGCTGCAAGCTAATCGGCGTGAATGCTTATTCGAAATACCATGCCTGGGCGCAGAAGCTGGCGGAATGGATTGTCAGTGAAGAAAACCAGCAGAAAAGATTTGAAATGCGCGGACAGGGGCCGTCGAATAAAAAGGCGGCGGCATCTTTGGAAGTACAGGAGTCGCCGGCAATCGCGGCGCTGTTAGCGCAGTCTGAATATTCGCATCTGCAGCGGGTCGGCGGGAATTTCTGGGAGCCAGTGTCTGTGTTTGCTTTAAATATGGCTCAGGGAAATCCGTCTGGCGCGGATTTGCAAAAGCAGCTGGATGAGATGGCGGAAAAAATGACCGCAAGATAATGCAGGAGGGGGACAGGAATTATGAAAAGCAGAATCAGCATTCAGAAGCGTCTGATGATACCGGTTATTCTGCTGGGGGCCGTGGCGCTGCTTGCAAGTGTGTTATCAGTTTTCAGCATCAACAATGTGAATGCAAATGCTGCTCAGATTGCAGACAGGCAGATGGCGGCGGCAGCGCAGCTTTCAGAAATCCGCTGCAGTGTTTTGAATATTCAGAAAATGGCGCTTTCTCACATTGTCGCCGCTGACTATCAGACGATGATTCACGTGACGGCACAGATAAAAGAAGAAGAAGCAAAACTGGATGAAAGCCTGAGCAGATATCAAAGCTATGGAAAAGAGGACAAAGCCGTTTATAAGCAGCTGATGCAGGAGTATGAAAACCTGAAGCATGCGCTGGTAAGGCTTGTCTGTGCCAGTGCAGACAGCAAAACGCAGCAGGCTTATGCGTGTGCCAATGACGAAGCGGCTGTTTACGGGGCTGCCGTGGAAGGCGGCATTGCAAAGCTGACCGCTTCGATTAATCAGCAGACGGCGCTGGCAAGGCAGCAGCTTCGGAGTGTTTATCATACATCGCTTATGATTGCAGGCATCAGTGCGGCAGCCAGCGCAGTTTTAGTGATTGCGGCCGTCAGCATTATCAGCAGTTATGTGGTAAAACCGATTAAAAACATGATGCACATTCTCCATGGCAGCTCACAGCGGATTGATACCGTAACCGGGGAAGTATTAGGAAGGACGAAGACCTCCAACCAAAGCGCCAAAGACCTGTATTCTTTAATCAGAGCGCTGTCGTCCGCCATACAGAAGGTGGCCAGGAATGCATCCAGTATTAACCGCAGTATTTCGGATATCAGCACTGACGTAAACGGCATGGTAAAGGAATGCGCACAGATTACCGGTTATGCTTCGGACATGAAAAAGCGCGCAAGCCATTTGGAACAGACTGCGCAGTCGAATACGGAAATTATCAGCACGAAAGCCTCGGATATCCTGGTGGTGCTCAATGAAGCGATTGAAAACAGCAAGAGCGTGGAACAGGTCAACAGCCTTTCCAGGGAAATTTTAGCGATATCTTCTACGACCAACCTGATTGCCCTGAACGCCTCGATAGAAGCATCCAGAGCAGGGGAGGCAGGAAAAGGATTTGCAGTGGTAGCAACGGAAATCCGCGAGCTGGCTGACTCCTGTGCCAGCACGGCGACCAGGATTCAGGAAGTAAATCAGGTCGTTACCCGCGCGGTAGCCAATCTTTCCGGCAATGCGCAGGAGCTGGTGGATTATCTGAATCATACGATATTAAAGGAATTTCAGAATTTTGTAAGCGCGGGAAAGCAGTACCGGCTGGATGCGGCTTACATTGAACAGAACATGGATGACTTTCATAATAAATCCATGCATCTGCAGAATGCCATGACAGAAATTTCCGCTTCTATGGAAAGCATTACGCAGGCCATTGACGAAGGAGCGGGCGGTATTTCAGGCGCCGCGGGAAACACCAGAAGCCTTGCCGGAAATATAGCGGATATTACAGGCAGAATGGATATCAATAAAGAAATCGTAGAAGAGCTGCAGAAACAGACAGAAGTATTTGCAAATCTGTAAAAGTCTCAGAATCGAAAGGATAAAGGAGGGCTGGAAGGAACATGGAGGATACACAAAAAACAATGCTGTTTGAGAAAATGCCGATACCAAAGGCAGTTATAAAGCTGGCGCTGCCTACGGTGTTGAGCTCGCTTGTGATGGTTTTATACAGCCTGGCAGACACCTGGTTTGTCGGCATGGTGAACGACCCGGTTCAGAATGCGGCCGTTACTCTGGCCTCTCCGGTGCTGCTTGCCTTTAATGCGGTCAATAACCTGTTTGGCGTCGGTACTTCAAGCATGATGGGACGCGCACTGGGGCGGAAGGACTTTGATACGGTAAAGCGCAGCTCCGCGTTCGGACTGTGGGCCGCGATTGTCAGCAGCCTTTTATTTTCACTGTTTTTTACGGTATTTAAGCTGCCGTTTCTGCATATTCTCGGTGCGGTGCCTGAAAATATGAAAGCGACCTCTGATTATCTGTACTGGACGGTTACCCTTGGTGCGGCTCCTTCTATTTTAAATGTCGTGATGGCTTATCTGGTCAGAACCGAGGGGGCATCCATGCATGCGAGCATCGGAACGATGTCAGGCTGCGGGCTGAACATTGTGCTGGACCCGGTATTTGTGCTGTATTTTGGCATGGGTGCAGCAGGAGCCGGGCTTGCCACGTTTATCTCAAACTGCACAGCCTGCCTGTATTTCTTAGTGCTGCTTACTGTAAAAAGAAAAGAGTCTTATATCTGCCTGAGCCCGCGCATGGCAAGGCCGAAAAAAGAGATTGTATCCGGTATCTGCGCGGTAGGCATTCCGGCATCGATTCAGAATCTTTTGAATGTGACAGGCATGACGGTGCTGAATAATTTTACCGCTGCATTCGGCTCGGACGCTGTGGCGGCTATGGGCATTGCATACAAAGTGAACATGGTCCCGATGCAGGCAGCCATGGGGCTTACCCAGGGCGTTATGCCGCTAATCAGCTATAATTATGGGAGCAGGGATTTTAAGAGGGCGAAAAAGACGCTGTTTTTTACGGCGAAGATTTCACTCTCTTTCCTGGCTCTGGTTACGGTGCTGTTTTATGCTTTTTCCGGGGAGCTGATGCGGCTGTTTATGGATAATGCGGCGATTATCGGATATGGAAAGCAGTTTCTGCGGGGGATGTGTTTGTCACTGCCGTTTTTGTGCATGGATTTTCTGGGGGTTATGACGTTTCAGGCGTGCGGGATGGGGATGCTTTCGCTGGTATTTGCGTTTTTGAGGAAAATCGTGCTGGAAATCCCGGCGCTGTTTGTGCTGAATGCGGTGTTTCCGCTGTATGGGCTGGCTTATGCGCAGTTTGTGGCGGAATTGATTCTGGCGGGGGTTTCGGCGGGGGTTTTGGTGAGGCTGTTTCGGAAGCTGGAGAGAGAAGGGGGACAGGGGGGATGATGAATGAATGGGACGCTGGACGGAGAAAGGTTTTCCTTCTGATGTTCCGCTTCCAAAAAGCAGGAAGTTCTAAGTTTTCTGCGGCAGGGTTCTGGCTGCGGACGGACCGGCGCCTGATGCCCTGGCGTTTTTGGCTGCGGAAAGCTGTGGCACTGGCAGGCGCCTTTTGGGGACTTCAGGGTTATATCGGACGGCAGTCAGTGCGTCCCCAAATCCTGGGTGCTGAGCAGAAAACTAAGAACTTCCAGCTTTTTTCCAGAGTCACATCAGAAGGAAAACCTTTCTCCGTCCAGCTGTTTTTGGCAGAATTTACGTTTTTTTGACTTGGATTTAAGAGGTTGTTTTTTGTAAGTCGGAGATTGGCAGGTATGTATGCTTCGGGCAGATATATGCATAATATAAGCCAATAGCATTAAAGATTAAGGAAATTTATCAGGATAAGTCAGCATACAGGCAGATATATGCACGAATATAAGCCGATAGCATTAAAGATTAAGGAAATTTATCAGGATTAAGTCAGCATACGGGCAGATATATGCAGAACATAAGCCAGCAGAATTAAAGATAAGGAAATTCATCATGGTTAAAATCAGTATACAGGCAGATATATGCAGAACAAAAACCAGCAGCATTAAAGATTAAGGAAATTTATCATGGTTAAAGTCAGTATACAGGCAGATATATGCATAATATAAGCCGTCAGCATTAAAGATAAGATAGTTTATATTTTGTCAGCTAAAAAACAGATAATATAAATGGCATCTGCTGCATAAAATTCAGCCACAGCAATAAAAAATCAATCAAGTTTAACCAGCCGCTGCTTATCGGCAACACATAACTTACAGCCAGAACAGCACCGTAAATTCTGCCACAGTCAGCCGGGCGGGGAAATTTTTTCCTTCTTATGTGACTCTGGAAAAAAGCTGGAAGTTCTTAGTTTTCTGCTCA
>CANDJC010000176.1 GCA_947384955.1 uncultured Eubacterium sp.
GGCACCTTTAGCTGCTGGCTGTAGGCCAGGGCGAACTAGGTGCCGCGACCGTCCGCAGCCACAGCGTAAATGCAGAAAGCTTAGGGATTCTTAACATTCTGGAACCGCCGCAGGAAGACCGTGCAAATCCCCTCTCCCGGCGTCCGAGAGGCCATCACCCCCTCCCCCTCCAGTTTCAAAAATCCCCGTCTTATTCTATAATTTCTTTCGTATAGTCCGCCCGTCTTTTCTCCCTGGATATTCCCCCGTTCATATGGTCAATCTGATTCTGATTTAAAAAAGAAGCCCGCAAAACCGCATCAGACCCGAATTTTTCACGAATACGGTCTACAGCCCGGTCCAGCTTTTCCAGCTTTTCATAATCCGTATTGTCAAATAAAGACAGCTGCCTGGCGCTATCTTCTATAGAGGCCCGGCTGGTGTGTATTCCGAGGTGGCGGATAGGCGTTCCGTCCCAGAGCTCGTCAAACAGGCGGCAGGCAGCAGTATGGATTTCTTTTGTAATATTGGTAGCAGCGGGCAGCACGCTCTGGTGCGATACGGTGTTCAGGTCATGAAAACGGATGCTCACCGATACGGTTTCAATTCTTGCGCCGTCCCTGCGCAGACGTCTGCCGATTGTTTCTGACAAAGAGAGCAGCACCATTTTGGCAGTCGCGGCATCGGTGACATCAAAAGCAATGGTTGTGGAATTTCCGTAGCCTTTATTGTCAGGCGGCTCTGATTCCACTAAGGATACATCCTTTCCGTTTGCAAAATTCCAGATAACTTCCCCGTGTTTTTTCAAAAGTGATTTTAATACAGCAGCATCCGCATTTGCGAGGTCGCCGATTGTCTGGATACCGATGGAATGCAGTTTTTTTTCAGAAGCTCTTCCCACAAAAAATAAGTCCCGGACAGGAAGGGGCCACATTTTTTTCTGAATATCTTCGCTGAACAGTGTATGCACCCGGTCCGGTTTTTCAAAATCACTGGCCATCTTTGCCAGCAGTTTTTTATCGGAGATACCGACGTTAACCGTAAATCCAAGCGAATGTTTTATTTCATCTTTAATGGAAGCAGCAGCGGTTACGGGCGTGCCGTACAAAAGGCCCGTGCCGGTCATATCCATAAATGCTTCGTCTATGCTGTACTGCTCGACTTTGTCTGTATATTTGTTAAGGATTTCCATAAATGCTTTGGAGTTTTTTTCATAAAGCTCGTAATTTGGCGCCACGAGTTTTAGCTGCGGGCATTTGCGCAGTGCGTCTGTAACCGGTTCTCCGGTCTGGATGCCGTACTTTTTGGCGGGAATGGACTTTGCGAGTATAATGCCGTGGCGTCTGGAAATGTCGCCTCCTACGGCTGAAGCTATGGTGCGAAGGTCCAGGGTTCCGCCAAGATGCCGGATACGGTAAGCAGCTTCCCACGACAGAAACGCGCTGTTTACATCAATATGGAAAATGATTTTTCGGGGCATGGCTGTTCGCCTCCTGTGATTGTGAATAGTATCTGCATGATATAGAAGTTTATGCGGAAAAATCCGGGTATTCTGTAAGAAATCCGCCGTCTATGAAAACGTCTGCGCCCTGAAAGGCAAAACCATATATCCGTATTCTGTCTGCGGGGATTCTCTCTGCCTGCAGGGCAGCTGCATAATTTTTGCGGATAATCTGGTTCAGTGCGGCATGCACCGTGTCCTGCAGCAGCGTTTTGCTGATGTAAAAGCTGTTATATTTTATAAGAGTGCTGAAATCCTGTTCGCCGATGGCGACTGTTCTTGGCATGTGAGGGTCCTCCGTATGAGTTTTATTATACTATAACTGGAGGGGAGAAAAATAGCAAGAAGGATGTGCATGCACTGTAGTGCGTATGTAGCAGTGAAGTTATCTGAACTGTTATGTGCGTATCAGGAAAAGACTGCTGTGAAAGGATGCCGGGCTTGAGAAAGTTATGAAAATCCCGTATAATGAAATCAAAAAAACAGGAAGGAACGGGCAGCGGTATGGGTATTTATGTAAATCCAGGAAATGTATCTTTTGAAATGTCACGTTTTTCAGAAATTTATATTGATAAAAGCATGCTTATTTCAAAGATGAATGCATTATACAGAACAGAGAGGCGTTTTATCTGTGTAAGCCGCCCGCGCCGTTTTGGGAAGTCGATGGCGGCCAATATGCTGACAGCTTATTACAGCTGCGGCTGCAGTTCCGAGAAGCTGTTTGCCGGATTAAAAATAGAAGAAAGTCCGTCGTATCGAAAACATTTAAACAGGCATAATCTGATTCGAATCGATGTGCAGCGGTTTTTGGACACAGAGAAAGACCTTGATACATTTATTCCCGTAATAGAACAAACAATTGTTTCAGAACTGATGGAAGAATTCCCGGATTGTACAGGAATTGAACCGGGAAGCAGATTAAAAACAGCTCTCGGCCAGATTTTTATCCAGACAGCGAAAGGATTTATTTTTATTATTGATGAATGGGACTGTGTGTTTCGGATTGCCAGGCACCGCGAAGAAGAACAAAAAAAGTATCTGGATTTTCTGCGGGGGCTGTTTAAAGATTCAGAGTACGCGGAGCTGGCTTATATGACAGGAATTCTGCCGATTAAAAAATACGGGGAACATTCTGCCTTAAATGTATTTGATGAATACTCGATGTTAATGCCGAAGAATCTGGGAGAATATTTTGGATTTACAAAAGAAGAAGTATCCGGGCAGTGTGAGAAACGGGGAATTTCTTATGACGAGGCAGAGAAATGGTATGACGGATACTGTCTGGGAAGTCTGCATATTTATAATCCGAAGTCTGTTGCAGATGCACTGACCTGGAAAGAATTTCAAAGCTACTGGACGGGAACAGAAACTTACGAAGCCCTGAAAATATATATTGATATGAACTTTGACGGACTCAGAGAGGCTGTTGCTATGATGCTTGGCGGGGGACGCTGTAAGATTAATCCGAGAAGATTTCAAAATGATATGACAACTTTTAAGACAAGGGACGATGTGCTGACGCTGTTGGTGCATCTTGGTTACCTTACTTATGATAAAGAAACGGAGGAGGTGTTTATCCCGAATCTGGAAATTGAGCAGGAATTTCTGGATGCGGCAGACGGCAGCGAGTGGAACGGACTGATACAGGCGCTCAGCCATTCTAAAAAGCTTCTGGAAAGCACATGGGAGCTGGATGAGAAAGCGGTAGCGGAGGGGATATCCCGTATTCACAATGAAACATCTTCTATTTTGAAGTATAATAGTGAAAATTCACTGGCTTGTGCGGTACTGATAGCGTATTATAGTGCGAAAGCGTATTATATTAATCCGATTCTGGAGCTGCCGTCTGGAAAAGGTTTTGCAGATGTCGTCTATCTGCCAAGAAGAAATGCAGATTATCCGGCGCTTGTAATAGAGCTTAAATGGAATAAGTCTGCTGAAGGGGCAGTTAAGCAGATTAAGGAAAAGGGTTATTTTTCCTGGATAGAAGGATATACAGGAGACATGATTTTAGCTGGGATTAATTATGACAAAGAAAAGAAAGTTCATGAATGTATCATTGAAAAATATAACCCGCAGATTAAAAAGTCATAGAAATAATTCGGCGGGCAGCGGTTTTCACCAGCTGCCCGCTTATCCGTGCAGTTTTCTATCCGTTTTCCGGCTATGCCCTTCCATACCGGACGGTTACAGAACGGATTTCTTCTAAAAGTTCATCTGACAGCTGTTCAGGCTTTAGTCTCCACCGCCAGTTTGTCCCGACTGTTGAAGGCTTATTCATCCGGCAGCTGTTATCAAGTCCCATGTAATCCTGAATCGGTATGATGCAGGTTTTTGCGCTGCTGCGCATCAGAAGCGCTATGAATGAGCGGTACAGCAGAGCATCCGGCGTATGCTGGTCGCACAGGTAATTTCTTGCCATTGCGCGTTCGTCCGGTGTAATGGAGGCAAACCATCCGGCAATCGTTTCATTGTCATGCGTTCCGGTGTATGCGGCGCAGTTTTCGGCGTAGTTATGCGGCAGATAGTCGTTTGCAGAGCCGGTATCTCTGGAGTCAAAGGCAAATTCCAGCACTTTCATGCCCGGAAAACCGGTGTCCTTCACAAGCTGGCGGACAGAATCGGTGACATAGCCGAGGTCTTCTGCAATCACCTCATGGTATCCGAGCTGCTTTTGCATATGTTCAAACAAATCGATGCCGGGACCTTTTTCCCAGTGTCCGTTTACAGCTGTCTGTGCGCCGTACGGAATGGAATAGTATTCGTCAAAACCGCGGAAATGGTCAATGCGCACGACATCATACATATGGAAACAGTATTCCAGGCGGGAAAGCCACCATTTATAATCTGTCTGGCGGTGATATTCCCAGCGGTAGAGCGGATTGCCCCATAACTGTCCTGTCGCGGAAAAGCCGTCCGGCGGGCAGCCTGCTACGGCAGACGGTACATTGTTTTCATCCAGCTGGAACAGTTCCGGGTGCGCCCAGGTATCTGCGCTGTCCATTGCTACGTAAATCGGGATATCGCCGATGATGCGTATGCCTTTTTGATTTGCGTAGCGTTTCAGTGCACTCCACTGTTTCGAAAATTCATACTGCATATACTGATAAAATTCCATTTCATCATGCAGCTCATTCTGATAACGCATCCGGGCGTCATCTTTGCGAAGACGGATATCCTCAGGCCACTGATTCCACGGAATGCCTCCTAAAGAATCTTTGACAGCCATAAATAAAGCATAATCCGAAAGCCACCACGCATTTGTTTTTACAAACTGCTGGTAATCGCTGTCTTCACAAATATGGCTGCGCTCATATGCCTTGCGCAGCAGCGGATAGCGGGCATTGTAAATCTTTTCGTAATCGATATCGTCTGCCCGGTTTCCGAAATCAGCCGCATCGCATTCCTCCGTAGTCAGAAGGCCGTTCTTTATTAGTTCTTCCAGGCTGATAAAATAAGGATTTCCCGCAAAGGTAGAAAAAGACTGGTAAGGGGAATCTCCAAAGCTGGTCGGGCCGAGCGGCAGAATCTGCCAGCAGGTCTGTCCGGCTTTTGCGAGCCAGTCCGCAAAATCATAGGCGCTCTTTGAAAAACAGCCGATGCCGTATCTGGACGGAAGGCTGGTAACAGGAAGCAGAATGCCGGCAGTGCGTTTTGCAGCGGGTGCTTCTGTCTCGGCTAAAACACCGAAATGGTCTGAAACTTTCGGTTCTGTGATGCCGTTAAAAAGAACGCGTGAGCTTTTTATCGCACAGGGCCTGCTGCACCAGATATGGTCCATGCGCAGGCCTTTCGGGACATGCTCGTCTTTTAACAGGCCGCGCCAGCCGTCAATCAGCCCTTCTACGGTAATCCCGCTGTCTTTCTGCCTTGCGGATTCATAAGTATCGTACCAGCCGCTGCCTTGTATACAGTCATAACCCTGGCCGCGAAATTCCGCCGGACTGTTAAAGTCACCGAGCAGCCAGACAGCAGCCTCCTGTTTCTTTTCCTGCAGGTGTGCATTCAGCTGTTCCCACTGTCTGGGAAAAGGCTCCTCTTCATCCTGCCACCAGCCCATATGTACGGTATAAAACCAGTCCTTACAGCCGCTCACCTGTATACCGAGCGCCAGGCGTGTTTTCCAGTTGGTATATTCCCTGCAGCTGCTGATGTAAAAGGAATCTGCGGATGCAATCGTTTTTCCTGCACACAGCAGCGCCATGCCTTCATCGTATTTATCATATCCGGTTTTCGCGGCGGTCCAGGTCCAGGAATATGCGGCTCCAGCCTCGCGCAGCAGGCGTACGGCATGTGCGGCATAATTATCCTGGCGGACAGGGATGGCATTTTTATCTCCGGCAGCCTGGGAAGGACACGGAACCCAGCCTGCCAGCAGCTTTGGCTCAGCGAGAGGAGCATCTGCAGTCTGGTTTACTTCCTGCAAAGCGATGACATCCGGCTTTTGTTTAAGAATGATGTTCACAAACTGCTCCAGCTTCTGATGGGAATCTTCTTCCAGAAGGCTGTGCGTATTGAGTGTCAGTAATTTCATATACAATACCTCCAGAATCGGGAGCTGCCAGACAAGCCTAAGCACGAAAGGAAGGTATCCGGCCGGCCGCGAAGCGGTCTGGAATGGCCGGGTACGTAACCGTTCCATGGGCATTTGAATTTCAGGACAGCTCCGGGAATGCGATATTATAAAATATCATTGATATCAGATTTTAATACATCCGCTTTCGGCCCGTAAATAGCCTGAATGCCGTTATCCTTCTTTACAAGCCCCAGTGCGCCTTCCGCTTTCCAGGCGGCCAAATCTGCAACCTGCTGCGGGTCTTTTACCGTTACGCGAAGACGTGTCATGCAGGCATCTACCAGGATAATATTTTCCCGGCCTCCTAACAGGGTGATAATGCGCTCCGGCTGGCTGTTTCCTCCGGCTTTTGACTGGCCGGCGCCTGATGCAGCGGCTGGTTCGTCTTCATTTTCATCCGTATAATTTCCGAGACGTCCCGGTGTAGCAAATTTAAATTTTTCTATCATGACATAGGCGACCGCATATCCTATAACAAAGAAGGCAATACAGCAGATGATAAAATGGATAATGTCACCGCTGAGCCCGGCTTTTAAAGACATAGGCACACGGGTTAAAAATTCCAGGTTTCCAAAGGAGTGCAGACGCAGGTCCACAATTCCCGCCATTGCAAACGCGCAGCCCTGAAGCACGGCATAAACGACATATAAAGGCAGTGCGCAGAACATAAACATAAACTCCAGCGGCTCCGTAACACCGGTTAAAAAGACAGCCAGTACGGTAGAAAAGAACATGGACTTGTAATTCTTTTTTCGGTCTTCATCAACTCTGCGGTACATAGCAAGTGCAATACCCATTAACAGTCCGGTAGCGCCAATCATCTGTCCGACTTTGAAACGTGCCGGCGTAACGGTTGCCAGAAGATTTTCATAAGCTGCCAGGTCTCCGGCATCCTTAAAGTTAATTAAGTCCGTAACCCATGCCAGCCACAGCGGGTCCTGTCCGAACACTTCGGAGCCGGCGTTGATACCTGTCTGAATCATATATGTGCCGCCGAAAGACGTATAATTCATCGGAATGGTCAGCATATGATGCAGGCCGAACGGCAGCAGCAGACGTTCCAGCGTTCCGTAAATAAACGGTGCAAATACCGGGGATGTGGAAGAGGAATTTGCAATCCATACCCCGAAAGAATTAATCCCTGTCTGTACAACCGGCCAGATTACAGCCATAACCAGCGAAATAACAGTCGAGTAAGCAATGACTGCCAGCGGAACAAACCGTTTGCCGTTAAAGAATGACAGTGCATCCGGCAGTTTTCGGAAATTGTAATATTTATTGTAGACTACGCCTCCCACAAATCCGGCGATAATACCTACAAAGACACCCATATTCAGGGCCGGTGCGCCAAGCACGGAAGTAAAATAATTCTCTACCAGCATTTCCTGGCCGAAAAGCGACGTTACAACGGTACCGGATTCATTCAGCATGCTGCTCGTTACACCGAATACGGCACCCGTAATACAGTTAATCAGTATAAAAGAAATAATAGCTGCAAATGCGCCGCCAGCCCGTTCTTTTGCCCAGGAACCGCCGATTGCGGCTGCGAATAAAATATGTAAATTATTGATAATCGCCCAGCCGATATTTTCCATTGTACTGCCGACCATATGAACCGCGGTAATATCTCCTCCGGCTATCTGGATGAGTTTGCCGATACTTAACATCAGTCCCGCCGCAGGCATAACCGCAATAACTGTCATCAGCACTTTACCGAGCTTCTGCAGAAAATCAAAGTTGATGGACAGTTTTTTCTTTTCCGGGGCAGATTCCGATGCAGCAGAAGCATTTTGCGCTGTATCTGTCTGCGCGGATGCATGCGAAGCGGAATCATTCGTTTCTGAGCCAGAGCTGCCTTGTGCAGAAACCGTATTGCCTGAAGTCTGGCTGGATGCAGTTTCTTCTATATATATTGCAGCATCCTGTCCCGCTTTTACGTGTCCGCTTGCCGGATGCATGATTTTGTCATCCATTCCGTCACATAAAAGCACCGGCGTAATCAGGTTCAGGTTTTTGCTCTTTAGCAGTCCGGTATCGGCCTCTGCCACCAGGTCTCCGGCTTTTACCGTATCTCCCTCTTTTTTGTAAGCAGTAAATCCTTCGCCGTTCAGCCCCACCGTCTCCAGGCCGAAATGTACCAGTACATCCAGTCCGTCTTCAGACTGAAATCCATAGGCATGCTTTGTAGCCGCTACTGTAGCTACTGTACCGTTTACCGGGCTGTAGATTTTTCCGTTTTCCGGGATAATCGCAATGCCGTCTCCCAGTGCCTTTTCTGAAAATACTGGGTCCGGGACCTGTTCCAGCGGAACAATCTGTCCGGATACAGGGGCAGTAATTGAAATACGTGCCTGCTCGTTTTCTGTACGTTCCATCTTAAAATCCTCCATTCCTTTTAAAAATTTAGTTTTTTGAATTCGCTTATTCTTTTGTGTGGTGTAGCATGAAAAGATATGCAAACGAATATAATATTGCATTGAATTTGCGTAAATTTTACGCAACATCAATGTACAACATTTTTTGTGAAAATGCAACCGGGTTTTGGAATTGCATGTGAATTTCTGCGATATGCATATTTTTAACTGCTTGTTTTTGTGGAAAATGCATAAAGAATGAAAAGATATTGGGGAAAGAGTTTATTTTGACGCGCTATGCTGGGACGGTTTGGAGGGGGATTTTGCATTGCGGGGTGAATTGCTGCGGGCAGCTGAAATTTGGCGGAATGGAAGTTTTCAGGCTGGGGGAGAAGGGGGGTTTTTGGCCTCTCGGACGCCGGGTGACGGGAAGATGCACCGGCTTCTTGCTCCGGCTCCGGAATGTTAAGAATCCCTAAGCATTCTGCATTTACGCTGTGGC
>CANDJC010000177.1 GCA_947384955.1 uncultured Eubacterium sp.
CCTGCTTTTTGGAAGCGGAACATAAGAAGGAAAAATTTCCCCGCCCGGCGTCCCGAAAGAAACATCCCCCAAAAACAATCCACATAACGGATAAGCCCCCAGCATAAAATAAACCAAGAAATCTCCGGCAGACAAAAACATGACTATAAATCCTCTCATCAAAACCCCTCATCTGACAACACACTGCAAAAAACAGCGCCAGCGCAGCGAAACCGCACTCATAACTGTCATTGCTGCCGCACTGCTGCTCGCCCTTATGGCCGGATGCAGCATTTCAGGCCCTGCACCCAAAAAACTAAAAGACGTAGATTACACCATTGTAGAAGACAAAAACATCCCAGAAAAACTATTAGAAGTCATTGAACAGAAAAAAGAGGCAGAATTCAAGCTCTCCTTCGAAAACAACGACGACCTTTACCTCGTTCACGGCTACGGCGAACAGGAAACCGGCGGGTACAGCATCGTCGTCCGCGACCTTTATTTAAGCGATAACGCACTATATTTTGATACGGAGCTGCTCGGTCCCGAGAACGGTTCCGACCCGCAAAAAAAGCCCAGTTATCCATATATAGTGGTCAAAACAAAAATGTACAAACAAAATATAGTATTTGAATAGGGAAAATATTGACTTTTCCAAAACGGAATGCTATACTATATCTAGTATTTCGATCCGTATCCTGTTATTTACAGACAGGATGCGGTAAAATGCGGTAAGAGGAGGACAAGAAGATATGCAGCGGACAGATATTGAAAAAGTGCGTGCTTCAGTACATCAGCAATGCGGAAGCAAGGTAATGATTCAGCTTGACAGAGGCAGGAACAAGGTAGATATCCAGAGTGGCATTATACAGGGTGCATACCCAAGTGTATTCACAATTCTGGTAGATGATAAGGATGAGAAAAATCCTCCACAGCTGCTGTCTTTTAGTTATTCAGACATTATTACCAGAGATATTCGAATGAAGTTATGCTAATGAAATCATTTTAAATGAAGCTATGCTAATGAGACGATTTTAATTTACAATCAGATTCATAAAACCCTTCGGCACTGAATAGGATATAAAAAATGATTCAGTATCGGAGGATTTTTTATTGGATTTTATAAAAAAGCTGTTACAGACAAACCAGGAGAGAGGACGGGCATCTATCCAGATTACGGTAGAGAATGATTTTAACCTGCCGGATTACGAGCCGGATATGATTAAACTGATTGACCGCAAAGGTACAGCGCGTATTCATGAAACAAGAGTCGAACCGGACCAGGTCGTCATAAACGGCGCCCTGATGTTTCAGGCATTGTACAAATGCACGGAATCCGGCAGTATCTGCAGTCTGCAGGGAGAAGTGCCTTTTACGGAAACGATTCACATGGACGGTGTGCAGGAAACGGACCAGCTTGTACTGCAAAGCAGCATGGAAGACCTTTCCCTGAGCATGATTAACTCACGCAAGTTAAACATCCGCGCACTGATAGAGCTGCATGCCGCTGACCAGATGGAGCAGCAGATAGAGCTCCCTACAGGCATTGAAGACTCCACCGTGCAGACTCTTTTCAAGCAGCAGAAAATGCTGCAGCTGCTGACACAGAAAAAAGACATCTGCCGCATTCACAGCGAAATCCTGCTGCCTTCGAACCGTCCGAATATCAGCAGGCTGCTGTGGCAGTGTGTCCAGCTGCGCGGGCTCGACAGCCGGATTCGCGCCGGGGAAATCGAGCTGACCGGCGAGCTTTTGGTCAACATTTTATATAAGGGAGAAGAAGATGAAAAGCAAATCCAGTGCATGGAGACAACCGTCGCACTGCACGAGCGGATTGAATGCAGTGTCTGTGACCCGGAAACGCTGTTTAAACTGGTACCGCTGCAGGTTCAGCTGGAAGTAACCCCGGCCGCAGATGAAGACGGAGAAAACCGCATACTGATGCTGGAAGGAACGCTGGATTTTTATCTGCGGGTATGGCGCGAGGAAACCCTGCAGATTCTGGAAGACGCATATTCGCTCTCGGATGACCTGATGCTGGAGCGTGAAAATTTCCGCCTGCAGAGCCTTTTAGTCAAAAACGATTCCAAATTTAAAACCGCGGACCAGATTTTAATTGAAAACCAGCCTGCCGAAATCCTGCAGCTGTGCGCCAGTGTCGGAGAAATCTTTATTGAAGACAGCCGCATTGTCCCGGACGGAATCGAAACCGAAGGCATTTTAAAAGTACGGATGCTTTATATTACAGCCAGCGACGATATGCCGATTGGCATTGCGGAAGGCGTGATTCCGTTCAGCCGTCAGATTGAAGCCGAAGGCATACGCCCGGAAGATACGTATGAATTATCCGCCGGCATCGACCAGCTCACGGTTATTTTAGCTGACAACAGCCAGGCTGACATCAAAGCTGTCATCGGGCTCGACGCTATTGTATTCCGCCAGGAAAACAACGCCCTGATTACCGGAATCGGCAGCCAGCCTGTTGACCTGGAACAGTACGAAAAACAGCCGGGCATTGCCGGATACATTGTAAAATCAAATGACCGGCTGTGGGATATCGCCAAAGAGCATCATACAACCGTTGCTGACGTTATGCAGATGAACCAGCTGTCCAGCGAACATGTAAACCGCGGTGACAAGCTGTTAATTGTAAAACAAATGGGTGCTGCAGCCAGTACATAAAATTCTTTTCCTTCCTAAATCTGAACTGTCCGCATCCAGCCGTTCAAATCGCACTGTGATATGGCTGGATGCCTGCAGCGCCTCTCATTCTTATATCAAATCGCGCTGCTTTTTTCCCTTTATCTATTCTGCCAAAAAGTTCAAAAAAAATTCACACTTTTTTATCATATTTCCTGCCGCTGTCCGGTTGAAATTATACAAAACCCATGCTATACTATTCCAGAAACGATGGACAAACCAAAAAGGAGCCAGACATTGAAAAAATATATTACATACAACAAAAAAACGACGACAAAAATATTATCTCTTCTGCTGGTATCAGCTGTCGGTTTTACTTCTTTACAGCCCGCCTTCGCCAGCCAGCGCAAATCTCAGGCACAGGATGCCAAAAGAGCCGCTGAAAATAATCTGAATTCCGTTAACAATAATATCAGCAGCATCACAAACAGACAGCAGGAACTGCAAAGGGAAATCAACGCCCTGGATGCAGAGCTGGTTGAGCTTTTAGTCAACATGGATATCCTTTCTGACGAGCTGGATACCAAAGAGCAGCAGATTGAACAGGCTAACAAAGACCTCAAAGCTGCGCAGAAAGAAGAAAACGACCAGTACGAGCGCATGAAAAACCGAATCTGCAGCATGTATATGCGCGGAGACAATTCTGTGCTTGAAGCTCTGCTCGGCGCATCAAGCATGTCAGATTTCTTAAACCGTGTCAATTATTATAATGCCGTATACGATTACGACAGAGAACAGCTGGAAGTATATAAAGAAACCAAACAGCAGGTCATTGACCTAAAATCCCAGCTGCTTACCGAACAGTCCGAAATGGAGGAAATGCAGGAAAACTACAAGCTCCAGGAAGCAGACTTAAAGACAATGGTAGCACAGAAAGAATCTACCATGGACGACTTCGATTCCCAGCTTTCACAGGCAAAAATACTGGCTGCCGAATATAAAGAAACCATCCAGCAGCAGAACCAGATTATCCGCGACGAGGAAGAAAAAGAACGTCTGGCAAGAGAAGCCGCTGAGCGTGCCGCAAGAGAAGCTGCCGCTGCAGCAGAACAGGCCGCAAGGGAAGCTGCTGAAAGAGCACAGGCTCAGGCAGAAGCAGAAGCCCGGCAGCGGGCCGCAGCACAGGCTCAGGCTCAGCAGTCTGCATCCGGCAGCTCTTCATCATCTGCAGGCTCTGGCACTCCTTCTGCTAACAGCCCTTCCACTGGAAGCAGCTCTTCCGGCAGTACATCATCCGGAAACAGTTCTTCTGGAAGCAGCGCCGGCACCAGTACCCCGTCTGCTCCGGCAGTCAGCCCGTCCGGGGCAACCGGAAGCGACGTAATCAGTTATGCAACCCAGTTTATCGGCAACCCTTATGTATGGGGCGGTACAAGTCTGACAAACGGTGCTGACTGTTCCGGGTTTGTTATGAGTGTCTATGCACACTTTGGCTATTCCCTTCCGCATAGTTCCGCCGCTCAGGCAGGCTGCGGCAGAGGAGTCAGCTACAGTGAGGCTCAGCCAGGCGATATTATCTGCTACAGCGGGCATGTGGCGCTTTATATGGGAGGCGGACGGATTGTCGGCGCACAAAGCTCCCGTACCGGAATTACGACTGCAAATGCTACTTACCGGACGATTATTGCAGTCAGGAGAATTATTAATTAATATCTATACCAGAATTTTCCCAGCCGCCATAGAACTTTTCAATTCTATGGCGGCTGGTTTTCGAAAAGCATTACGTGAATTATCTCCAGTTTTTTCAAAAATTTTATCACATCCCTTGCGAAAAACAAAAACATGGTTATAATGATACATGATACGGTTATCAGACATAAATTAAATTCAGGGGCTTTAAATTCATTCCAGCATCCTGGAACTCATTTAACGCGCCCTGATATCAAATTCATGAATAGGATGAGGATAAGAAAATGCAGATAAAATTAGGCAGAAATGATAAGTGCTGGTGCAAAAGCGGCAGAAAATACAAGCAGTGCCACCAGGCGTTTGACGAAAAAATTGCGCGAATTGCAGCTGCCGGGCACCAGGTTCCGGAAAGGGAAATGATTAAAAATGCGGACCAGATTGCCGGAATCCGCCAGAGTGCAAAAATAAATATCGCCGTGCTGGATTATGTAGCAGAACATATCCATCCCGGAATGAATACAGAAGAAATCGACCAGATGGTTTATGATGTAACAACCCAGATGGGAGGCCGGCCGGCGCCGCTGCATTACGACGGCTATCCGAAAAGCGTATGCACTTCTGTCAATGAGCAGGTGTGCCACGGGATACCTTCAAAAGATGTGATTTTAAAAGAAGGCGACATTGTCAATGTAGATGCTTCCACTATTTTGAACGGCTATTTTTCAGATTCTTCCCGCATGTTCTGCATCGGTGAAGTCAGCCCGGAGAAAAAAAGGCTGGTAGAAGTCACCAAAGAATGTGTATACCGCGGACTGGAAGCGGTTAAACCATGGGGCTATCTGGGTGATATGGGACAGGCCGTGCATGACCATGCCTATGCAAACGGATATACGGTTGTCCGGGAAATCGGCGGCCACGGCGTCGGCTTAGAATTTCATGAAGACCCATGGGTCAGCTATAACAGCAAATGCGGCGAAGAAATGCTTATGGTTCCCGGCATGATATTTACCATAGAGCCTATGGTCAACATGGGCCGCGTGGAAATTTATGTCGACGAAGAAAATGACTGGACCGTATATACCGAAGACGGCAAGCCTTCCGCACAGTGGGAGGTCATGGTGCTCGTTACCGAAGACGGCGCAGAAGTTCTGTCTTATTAAATCAGAACTCCTGATTTATGAAAAAAACATCCGCCACGAACTAACTGTCAGCACAGATTTTATCCGGAGGCAGCTGATATGAAAAAAATACAGATTTTTGCAATGACACATAAAGAATTCACACCGCCTGCAGATACAATATATGTTCCATTTCAGGTCGGACGCGCTGCCCATAAGCCGCTTTACCCCGGCGATGATACCGGAGATACCATATCTGATTTAAACGCATACTTCAGCGAACTGACCGGCGTTTACTGGCTGTGGAAAAATAATCACGATACAGATATCATAGGCATCTGCCATTACCGCAGATATCTAATCGCGGAAGACGGACATCTTTACACCAGCACAGATATCGAAAAGCTGCTGTCCGAATATGATATCATTGTTACGAAAAAATTAGAGCTTCGCATGTCCTATTACGACGGCTTCGCCGCTTCCCACGACGAAAAAGATTTGGTGGAAACAGAACGGGTAGTAGCAGAAAAATACCCGGAATATGCGGCACTATTTCATGAAATGGTTCATAAAAAAGAAACCTATTTTGCCAATATGATGATTTGCACAAAACAGCTGTTTGACGAATACTGCACCTGGCTGTTTGACATTCTGTTTGAGGTTCAAAGGCGGATTGATACGACAGGATATGACAATTACAGAAAACGTGTCTACGGTTTTCTGTCTGAATTCCTTCTGACAGTCTGGATTGTAAAAAACGGCCTCCGTGTTTATGAAAGCTGCGTGGGCATGAGCGGCGAAAAGCGCGAGACAAAGGAAATCAAGCAGAAAATGTCTGTCTTTTTTGCACGGAATGATATCGCAGGCGCAAAGCAGTATTTCCTGCAGGAACTGGAAAAACGCCCGGATGTGCTGATGGAAGCTTCGGATATTCACGGGGAACTCAAACTCTGCATGCAGATAATATCTACCTGTGAATATGAACAAAAGCGCGGAGAGCCCACGATGTTAGAACGCGGCATGGATTTTGAACAGCTTTTGAAAGAACTAAAAGCACTGAACCGCTTTATGGAACGTCTTGAAGAAACCGATGCGGCGTCCAGGATACAGGCTTATGTCAGCAGACACCCGGTTTCTATGACAGCCGCTGAAATTTCCGCCATTGTAAACGGAAAACATACAGACTGTTTCTAAGCCAGGCAGTAACTGCAGATGAACCTGAATGACACCATGCTTATATCCTGTGCTATGAAAAATTCAGGCCTGAAAACATCTGTTTATTTAAATCTAGTGACTTGTAAAGTTTAAAAGATTTCTGATTGGTCTGGACAGATTTTTGATAAACTTAATTTTTAACTATTCTGCAACCGGCCCCCATATTTTTGCGTTTCTATTAGTAACAGACATTCCATTTGAAATGTAAAAACGGGAGGGATTCATATGAAAAAAAGATTTTATACAATTTTAACAGCCTGCATACTGTATTTCGGTCTGTCAGTTACAGGATGCGGCAGTACCTTTTACAACGGTGCTTCTTCCGGCAGCGGTGCAAGCAGCGAAAGCCTTGCCGTTCCCGGCAGCCGGACAGATAAATCAGAATCATACGATGCAGGCGAACTGTACTCTGCAGACCAGGCTGCCGAAGAAAAAATTGCAGAAGACGCCGACATGGACAGCGGCAGTGAATCGGGGCTTGGCACAGGCACTGTCACAAATCAGAACCAGAAGATGATTTATACATATAACTATTCCACAGAAACCAAAGAATTTGATTCCTTTTATCAAAAAGTGACTGCAAAAACACAGGAGCTCGGCGGCTATGTGGAAAGTTCGGAAACAAACGGCAGCGTATCTGACGGCATTAACCGATACGCACATCTGACCCTGCGGATTCCAGCTGAAAAAATGGAGCAGCTGACATCCCTGCTGGATACAGAATCCAATGTCACCTACCGCAGCCGCAGTTCTGAAAACGTCACACTGCAGTACGTCGATATGGAAAGCCACATAAAAGCGCTTCGCACAGAACAAAAGGCTCTGCTCCAGCTCCTGGAAAAAGCTGAAAAACTAAAAGACATCATCGCTCTGCAAAGCCAGCTTACCCAGGTTCGCTACGAGATTGAATCCTACGAGTCACAGCTGCGCATGTATGATAATCTGGTAGATTACAGCACTATTTATCTGGATATTACTGAAGTAGAGCGTACCACAAATGTGACATCCGCACATGCATCCTTTTTTGAAGAAACCGCAGACAGGTTTTCAGACAATCTGTATGCTGTCGGACAGTGGCTGCGCATGACCGCCATCTGGCTCATCAGCTCTCTGCCTGTGCTCCTTCCGCTGGCTGCTGTTCTGGCTGCTGCTTTCATTTTAATCCGCAAGCGCAAAAAAGGGTGCGGGCTGCGCCGTAAAAAATTTATGCATGCAAAAAATGCCAGACTGAATCACGAGAATGAAACCGTTCATTATGAATCCATTTTTAATGAAACCATTCCTGATGAAACCGTTCCTGATGAAACCGTTCCTGATGAAACAGATTCTGAATAACTGATATAAAGTGATTCCCCTGATACTGGATACGCAGCAGTTCAGACTGGGGGATGCTGGCCCCTCGGACGCCGGGAGAGGGAATTTGCACGGTCTTCCTGCGGCCGCTCCAGAATGTTAAGAAGTCCTAAGCATTCTGCATTTACGCTGTGGCCCCGGACGGTCGCGGCACCTAGTTCGCCCTGGCCTGCAGCCAGCAGCTAAAGGTGCCGCTTCGGCTTCGCCGCCTGGTTTTCAAGCAGAATACTAAGGACTTCTAAACATTCTTCCAATGCCGCAGGAAGACCGTGCAAATTCCCTCTCCCGGCTGTTATCTGGCAAGCGTTACATGAAACATTTCGGGTGCAGTGCGAATACTTTCCATCAACACTTTTCAGCCACTCTCATAATATAAATAATCAGCCAGGTTTCTGCCGTTTTTCAAGTAAATCCTGTAAAGACCGACCAGGTGACGGGGAAATGCACCAGCTTTCTGCGGCATTCGAGGATTGTTTAGACGATTCATAAAAATCTATGCCGATTTCCATTTATAACCTGTAAAAACCAGACGGGTGACAGAAGGATGCTCCGGCTTCCTACGATATTAGAGAAATGTTTAAACGATTCAGAAAAATGTCCCATTTTTCATGCAAAACCTAGGAAAACCAGCCAGGTGATGGGAAACTGCTCCGACTCTTGCGACATTCGAGGATTGTTTAAAAATTTCAGCAAAGTCTATGCCGGTTTCCATTTATAACCTGTAAAAACCAGCCAGGTAACAGGAAAATACGCCAGCTTCCTGCAACATTCGAGAAATGTTTAGACAATTCAGCAAAATCTCTGCCATTTTTCATGTAAAGCCTATGAAAACCAGCCGGGTGACGGGAAGATGCACCGGCTTCCTGCGACATTGGAGGAAT
>CANDJC010000178.1 GCA_947384955.1 uncultured Eubacterium sp.
TAACATTCTGGAGCAGCCGCAGGAAGACCGTGCAAATCCCCTCTCCCGGCGTCCGAGAGGCCATTCCCCCCCCCCATTTAAGCGCAGCCGTCCCGCATCAAAAAAGACACCCGCATACCTCCCCTTCAGTACGCAAGTGCCTTTCCCCTATTCTTATTAAAACAAATCCACATCACCAGCAAACTTACCATCATTAATAACATAATAAGCTTTAAATTCCTCTGGCTTCATATATATCTGCAAAGACTTAATCGATGATGCTCTGTGTCCGCTGGATACAAACGCTGCTTTGACTTTTTCAACAACAGAAGCCTGCCCTGCCTGACGGCCCTGATATTCGATAAATACTTCCGGTTTTAACTCAGGTTTGTCAGCCTTCTTAGCTGTTGTTTTCTTTGCAGCAGGTTTCTTAGCTGCTTTTGCCTCTTCCTTTTCAGCCTTTTTCTCAGCTGCTGCTGTTTCTTCCTTAACAGCCTTGACTGCTGCCGGTTTAGCATCTGCCTTAACTTCTTCAACTACTTTTTCTGCTGCCTCTGCAACTGTTGTTTTTGCTTCTTTTGAGCTCATCTCCTCAGACCTCCTACAATCTCCTACTCACACACTAAAAACTTTTCCATTGCTAACAGAGCTTCTTTTTCGTCGTCCCCTTCAGTAATAATATTTACGCTCATTCCCTTTGACGGATTAAATGCCATGATACCCATAATGCTTTTTGCATTGATTTTACGGTTTTCATTCTCAAAAGTTATGTTACTGTCAAACTGGCACGCCACTTGAACAAGCTCTGCAATTGGGTTTTCATGACCCTTAGTTACATTTGAAACTATAATTTGCTTATTACTCATGTTTCCCTTCCACTTCCCTTAGAAATCGTTTAGAATACATAGGTTCACTTCGTAATATAGTCTAAAAATCAGGCATTTGCAAGTGTTTTTTTCATTTCTGTTAAAAACATACGAATGCCCAGGCAAACATTTGTGAATTTTATGCATTTTGCAGAATGCTTTTTCCAGATATATACTGTGAATCTTATCCGCGTTCACGTTTTAAAACTTCCTGAAATGCTTCCACATCTTTAGCCAGCTCACCGCTTAACGCAAGCAGGCAGATTAAGTTCGGGACAGCCATTAACGCATTTGCTATATCAGAAAATTTCCATGCAATTGACAGTGTAGTTGTCGCGCCGATAAATGCAGCTGCAGAAAAAATAATGCGGTAAATCATATTATATTTATGAGTTCCGGCCAGGTATTCCAGTGCTTTTTCTCCATGATATTCCCATCCTAATATCGTAGAAAATGCAAAGAGCGCGATACCGACTGTAACCATCCAGCCGCCGGCTGAGCCGAGGACTGTTTTAAAGGCTTCGATTGTCAGCGCTGAGCCTTCGATTAAATTTCCCTGTGCATCTGTAATGCCGAGCACGCCGGAAGAAGCGATGCATAAGCCTGTAATTGTACACACTACGATTGTGTCCCAGAAGGTGCCTGTCATATTTATGTAAGCCTGCCGCGCCGGATTGTCTGTCGTAGCGGATGCCGCTGTAATGGCAGCAGAGCCCATGCCCGCTTCATTAGAAAATACGCCCCGGGCAATCCCGAACCGCATGCCGCTCATCATAGACGCTACAATCGTGCCTCCGACTCCGCCCGAAACCGCTTTTACGGAAAATGCCATTTTAAATATTTCCGCAATGCCTGACGGTACATTCTGAATATTTCCGAAGATAACAATGATGCCGCCTATCATATAAAACACTGCCATGCACGGCACTACGATTGAGGATACCTTTGAAATCGATTTAATGCCGCCTACAATAATGCAGAGCGCCAGCACGGTAACAACTGCCCCGGTCACCCATGCAGGCACCTGGAAGGTCGTATTCATCGCTTCTGAAATGGAATTGGCCTGTGTCAGGTTACCGATTCCAAATGAAGCGATTACGGTAAACAGTGCAAACAGCCAGCCTAATACGGCTCCTGCTGTCTTATTTTTAAATGCTTTCCGCATCGTATACATCGGGCCGCCGGACATCTCGCCGCGCTCGTTTACTTCGCGGTATTTAATCGCCAGCATACATTCACTGAACTTTGATGTCAGTCCGAAGCATGCAGAAATCCACATCCATACAAGGGCGCCCGGACCGCCGGATACCATCGCTGTCGCAACCCCTACGATATTTCCTGTACCAATCGTCGCCGCAAGCGCTGTCGTAAGAGCCGCAAACGGTGTGACTTCTCCGGTTCCGCGGCTTTTTGTTCTTGCCTCTTTGCTTAAGGTGCTTTTAATGGCATAAGGCAGATTCATCCATGTGCGAAACTTCAGCCGGAATGTGAGAAAGATTCCCGTTCCTACTAACAGAACCAGCATAACCGGTCCCCAGACAAAGTCGTCAATTACTTTTAGAATCTCTTCCAAAGCATTCATATCCATAACTTATTCTCCCTTCTTGTCTTTTGCTGGCATTTCTAAAAACTCCTGTCCTTTTTATCTTATGCAGTATGGCAGATAATATGCCGGCAGACTGTATCATGAAAATGGGACAACGCTTGCACGCTGTCCCATCACTGAGATCGAATACTTTATTATTTTACCACAAAGAAGCGAAATGTCAAACAGTTTTTCAGACGGAATAAGGGGAGGAATCACTGATAAGCCACATAAACCGCCCCCTGCGCCTCAAGCTGTGCCTCTGCCTCTTCAATCGTACTTTTCACTGTCTGTCCCGCCTGCGGGTCATACATCCAGACATTGAGTGCATCATAGCCGGTCACCAGCACTGCCCCCTGAGTGCCCCGTACTGCCAGAACCGGCATGCCGCAGCTTACGTAGTAGAAAATCTGCTGCAGGGAGCATCCTTCGATAGTAATGACCTCCCGCTCCGACAGCAGGGATTCCAGGATGCCCTGTGGCGTATCGCTTCTTTCTAATAATTCACTGACACTGACCTCAATCCCTTCCTGGCGCAGAATCGCACTGATGCATTTGGCCAGCGGAGAGCCTGCGGAATCTGCCTCGGAAGGCTGTACTTCCAGCGGCATCTGGACATTCTTTCTGGCACGTTTCCAGATATAGTTCTGCTGTTCATCTACGACTACGCCCATATTTTCATCTGCGCTTCGAATCGCTGTTCCGACATCTGTGACGGATTTTATTACCCTGCCCTTGGCATAGGCCGTATAACCGCGCTGTTCCTGTGCGGTTTTTAAGGATGTTTTTTTGTCCTCCTGATTCATCACCTGCTTAGCCGCAATGTAAACCGGAGGCGTTTCTTTTTCCATTTCCGGCAGTGTCAGCTGTACCTGAAGCTGTTTTACTTCTGTCACCGTTGTATGGATAATTTTCTTTTCATCACCCTCCTGGCTGCGGTTTACAATAGAGTCCTGCTGTGCCTGCACATACCCGGTGCCGTTTGAAACCAGGCGTTTGATAATCAGTACCCCGTCTATAAATTCTACGTCATCGATATAGTAACCTTTTTTGCGGTATTTTTTTAGTATTTTCTTACTGGACGCATCGACAATGCGCAGCGCATACATCGGATTTGAATCAATGCCGGATACCCGGTGCCCGTCCGAAGCAATCCCGTATACAAAATCTTCCTGTAAAAATCCAAGCACACGCAGCGTTTTTCCTTCTTTGACATGAATCTGGCGCACATTTTCTGTTTCAAGGTCCATAATCGTAACTTCCCGCGCATCGCTGTCAGAAATCCATGCCAGATACTGATTGGAGTCTGAAACAGCATAGGAGCTGTCGTCTAAGCCAGAAGCAATTTCTGTCATATCCATGGTTTCTAAATCTGCCTTAAGAACCGTTCCGTTAAACATAAGGTAAATCCCGCCGGACGCACTTTCATACAGCAGCCTGTCTAAATCTGCCTGCAGCAGCTGAAAGGATTTGTCAAACGTAATAAACAGTTTTTCTTCATTTGTGTTTGCCTGGCTGTTGTAATGGAGAAAGCTGATTCCCATTTCGCCTTCATGCACGCCGCGGTTCATGTAGCCGTATACGACATACTCCATATCTCCTGCCTCATCAATGTTCAGGATACGGATATCATGCTGCATGTAATTTTCCCTGGCATCAATGCCTTCATGCCCTCGAAAGCTAAAGACTTCCGCAAGGCGGCCTGAAGACTGATTGTAACTCCACAAATCTCCTTCCTGTACAAAACAGGTAATTGTCCCTGCTTCGTTCTGCATATATTCGACTTCTTTGGAGCGGATGCCGAGCTGAAGGTAATTTTCATATAGGAAATCGTTTTCACCGTTAAAAATCTGATTCATTGTGCGCTCGAAGTTTAACAGGTACATCCGCTCTGTTGTGTAACGGATTCTGTAATATTCTTCCACGTTATAATATTCCATTTCCCCGTTATCGCCTTTTGCTGTTACCACATAATAGAGCAAAATCACATTGTAAGAACTGTTCATCTCTTTTACGGAAGGAATCGGGGACGACAGCCTGTCGCATTTAAATTCAGCCCAGTTCGCCTGTGTCAGGCTCGAATTAATCGTTACTTTATGAAGGGATGAATTATCGCCCAGGACATTTGGCTCCCAGTAGGTGGAAAGTTCATCCGGGCTTTCCGAAAAGGTAATGTCGCTAATCTGCTTTGCAAACCTCACGCTTTCTGCAACATAACAGTCCTGCGCATCTGCAATCCTCGTGTAGTAATAACAGATATCCTCGTCCTGTTTTATTTTCAGTGTCAGTATATATTCCCTGGATTTTTCTAACAGGCTCTGCACCGGAATGCTTGTCCTTATCTGTTCATCCTTTTCTTCAAACGCGGTTATATTTCCGTCCGAAATCAGGCGTACGCCGTCAATGCTGCGGATTTCATAAGAAATGCTGTCTATCCGGTATCCATAAGTCCGGACCAGAAGTGGGATTTCTTTATTTCTGGACAGCGGCGTAATGGTATCGCGCATTCCGGTAGCATTCATCTGCATGCGGTATCCATGCAGTTCATTCATCTGCTCATTTTCATTGTATAATAAGATAACCGGCAGTGTCGCTTCATCCATTTCCGTCGTCAGGTCCAGCTGATTCTGGTTCGAAATCCCTCCGGCTATGACCAGCGTCAGAAAAAATACCGCTGTAAGCACGGCTGCCTTGATTAGCCCTTTTTTCATTGCTCCTTTTAGTCCTTTCCCTTTCGTAATATGTATTTCCAGCCTTCGTCCGGTAACAGCCCTGCCAGTGCCTGGCTGTTACCATTCTTTCACTTCTGTCAGTCTGCTTAATGCTTACCACCAGCGGCGGCAGCGGTTATGTCTGCAGCGTCTTTTATACATTTCATTATAAAGCAGCACTTCAATCAGGCTGCCAAGCCCCTGATTCGGCCTGCCTGGCGGTGGCGGCGGAGGTCCTGGCGGTCTGCCCGGTCCTGGCGGCCATCCCGGTCCCGGAGGTGGCGGCGGCCCCGGAGGCCATCCCGGTCCTGGCGGTGGTGGCGGCGGCCCCGGAGGTCTGCCTGGTCCTGGAGGCCATCCCGGTCCCGGTGGTCTGCCCGGTCCAAATGCCTGATCTTTTAACTGTTCTGCTTCCAGTCCATGATTTTCAGTTTCCTGGTCTTTGGCTGTCTGGTTTTCAGCTGCCGGATTTTCAGTTTCCAGGATTTCGGTTTCCTGAATACGGGGCTGCAGAGCCTTTTGATAAATTCTGTCGCAGATTACTTTTAACATCACGCGGTCTGGATATTCATCAAACATCATGCTGCCTTCGTACTCGAGTTTATCACATTCTTCTTCTACAAGACCCTGAATCTGCTTCGCTTCTTCCGGATACAGCTCTTTCATGCGTTCCATATCCCGGTCGTATTCGAGTTCCGTCATATAGATATTCTGGGGATAACTCATATAAAACGGCATCTGCGGCGCATACTGGTACTGCTGCATGCGCATAAACTGATTCTGTTTATAATCCACACATCTGTCTCCTGCATTTCGTTACTTTCAGTATATGCAGAAGCAGTCATTATGGTACTGATTTTCTTTTGGAATATTCTGATATATCCATTGTATCCCTTCACTGGCAGTCTATACAGTATTCCCTGATTCGGAAATTATAAATGATTATACCGCATAAAAATCTGTGTTTCAAGGTATTTCCATAGCTGCGAAAAATCTGTGGCTGCATCCGTTTTCTGTCTTGAAAACAGACTTTCGTAAAGTTATTATTCAATATATCCTCAGCTTAAGTAAATCTTAAGAATTTTTTATGATTTTTACCCATTGATTTTTTGTCGATTAGGATATATTTTATTGACAGTCAGAATAATGTTATCTTAAGAAATTTCTGAGGGAGGATTCACACAGTATGAAAACAGTTTTTTCCAATAAATTCCGGCAGAAAGACCCGGGCAGAAAACGTGATTTCAGCCGGCAGATTGATTTTTTAAACCGCTACTCTTTAGTATTCCATGCATTGTTATCCTGCATGCTGGTGCTGGTCATTGAAATCTGTTCGAGACGTTCGTTTTTTGATGCGTTTAAGTTTTTAAGCGGTCATGCGTTTGCATTTTTCTTTAACTCGCTGATTATTTTTGCTACGCTGACCATTGTATACCTGTTCCGGCGGCGGATGCTGATGCGGATTATTGTCAGCAGCTTCTGGCTTCTGCTTGGTATTATTAACGGCTGTGTGCTGTCACAGCGTGTAACGCCGTTTGGATATACAGATCTGAAATGTATTTCAGACCTTCTGACAATGACGAATACACAGTATTTCACAAAGTTTCAGGAAATATGCGTCGTCATTTTATTATGCCTACTGGCTGTATTTTTAGTCGTGTTTGGCATTAAAGGGCCTAAGTTCAAGGGACATCCGCATAAAATACGCGCTGTTTTCTTCTGCGCAGGCATGGGCATTGTTTTATCGGCCGCTACTACTATGGCTCATAATTCTGATAAAATGGCTTCTTATTTTGCAAACATTGCACAGGGATATTCTGACTACGGATTTGTCTACGGATTTTCGTCAAGTGTTGTGGACCGCGGCATGAGCAAGCCTTCGGATTATTCACAGTCCACGATAAAGAACATCCAGGATTCTGTGGCGCAGGTTAAAAGTGAAAAGGATTCCTATAAAGTCGCTGATTCTGAACAGGTTGTATCCGATTCATCCAAAAAACAGCAGCCGAATGTTATCTGTGTCCTTTTGGAATCCTTTATGGACCCGGCAGAAATTAACTTTTTAAATCTGTCCGATGACCCGATTCCGAATTTCCGCTCCTTAAGCGAAAATTTTACTTCCGGTTATCTGACGGTTCCGGTTGTAGGTGCCGGAACCGCGAACTCAGAATTCGAGGTACTGACGGGCATGAACCTGCGGTTTTTTGGAACTGGCGAATATCCGTATAAAACGATTTTGAAACAGACAGACTGCGAAAGCATTGCTTCTGACTTGTCCGCACTCGGTTACGGCACGCATGTCGTTCACAATAACGGGGGTAATTTTTACAGCCGGGCAAATGCTTTTTCCCAGTTTGGATTTGATACCTTTACCAGCAAGGAGCTTATGAATATTCAGGAATATACGCCGCTTGGCTCCTGGCCTACGGATGATATTCTGATTCAGGAAACGGAAAAAGCACTGGACGCGACTCCTGACCAGTCCGATTTTGTCTATACCATTACGGTACAGGGCCACGGCAGTTATCCAGAAGAAAAGGTTCTTATGAATCCGGAAATCAAAGTATCCGGCGCGGAAACCCCGGAAAAGAATAACCAGTGGGAATACTATGTAAATCAGATTCACGAGGTGGATAAGTTTATTAAAAATCTGACGGATATGCTTGCGCAGAGAGACGAGGAGACGATTCTTGTCCTGTTCGGCGACCATCTGCCGACAATGGGGCTTGCCGATGAAGATTTAAAATCCGGCGATATTTTCAAGACAAAATATGCAACCTGGAATAACTTCGGACTGGAACAGAAAAATGCTGACCTGGCTGCTTACCAGCTGCTGGCTTACGCTATGGAACAGGCCGGAATTTCGGAAGGAACGATTTTCTCTTACCATCAGGCTCATGCATATAATACAGGAGATGAAGCCTATCAAAGCGGACTGGAAAATCTGCAGTATGATATCCTGTACGGGGAACGTTACTGTTATGACGGCATTGACCGTTATCCGGCTTCTGACCTTACAATGGGCATCGATAAAACACATATTTACAGCTATCGGAAAAATGAGGACGGCAGTCTTTCGATTTTTGGCGATAACTTTACGAACTGGAGCCGTATTTATGTTAGTGATGAAAAAATGCCGACAAATTTTGTCTCTGACAGACAGGTTGTCTTATCCGCTGAATATGCCCAGGAACTGGAAGACGGGGATGTGCTGAAGGTCTGTCAGGTTGGCTCGAGCAATACGATTTTTAGGACTACAGAAAATGCTATGGTGTATTATTCACAGGAAAGTGATGTTTTAGATAATGATGCAGGAATGGAGGATTTTGAATAAAATTTACTGCATTGCATAAAAGGGGGATGCCGCACGAAGCAGAATATATGCAAGGCTTCGTGCGGCAGTCCTCTCTTTTTTGGAGTGGCTGCGCGGACGCCGGGAGAGGGGATTGGCACGGTCTTCCTGCGGCGGCTCCAGAATGTTAAGAATCCCTAAGCATTCTGCATCAAGGCTATGGTACCGGACGGGACGCGGCACCTATTCGCCCTGGCCTGCAGCCAGCAGCTACC
>CANDJC010000179.1 GCA_947384955.1 uncultured Eubacterium sp.
CGTCCCGTCCGGTACCACAGCCTTGATGCAGAATGCTTAGGGATTCTTAACATTCTGGAACCGCCGCAGGAAGACCGTGCAAATCCCCTCTCCCGGCGTCCGCGCAGCCAACAAATCCCCCTTCTGTCTGAGCTTTCCCCTAGCGAACCAGCTTTCCCCCTGGCCCCCAGTCAACCAGCTTTCCCGCCCCTCCGTTCCAAAACCTGTTTACACATTCTGCACACTGAATATCCCGACACTTTCTTTCATCTGCTGCGACAAGCATCCAAGCTCATCTGCCTTTTCAGAAAGCACCTGAATTTCTTCATAAGCGCTTTCCAGCGAAGCCATCATTTCCTCAATACTGGCTGCATTTTCCTGAGCCATTGCGGCAGAGCTTTGTACAGCCGCCACCATATCTGTACGCACAGCTTCCATTTCATCAGTTTTTGAGATAACGGCATTGATATGGTTTACAGACTGCTGTACGCCGCTTTTAACCAGCTCAAATACCTGTCCTGTCTGTTCGACCGTTTTTTCCTGTTCCTTTATGACAGTCTGTACTTCTTCCATGCGGTTTATCGTATGAGTAGAATTTTCAGTCAGGTTCCCGGTCATGCTTTTAATATCGTCGACAGCTTCATTTGCCTGTACCGACAGCTTCTGTATTTCGGACGCGACCACGCCGAACCCTCTGCCGAATTCTCCAGCTCTTGCCGCTTCGATGGAAGCATTCAGGGAAAGCAGGCTGGTCTGGGAGGCAACCGCCTGGATTAAATCGGTAGCGCTGCTGATTTTATCGGCGGATTCCTTTGTCAGCTTTGTCTGATGCTCCAGATAATTGATGGATGTGCGGACTCTGCTCATATCTTTGTTTAATTCTGTCATTTCCGTCATGGCCTGTTCGGACATATCCTGAATCTGGCTGGAAATCTCGTGCATAATCTGGATTTCTTCGTTGTTTGCAGTAATCATATTACCCATTTTCGTGACGCCGTTTCCGGCTGTGCCGGCATCATCAGCCTGGACGATGCAGCTTTTGGACATTTCCTGGGAAGACGCATCCAGTCCTTTCATCAGCTGAAGGATAGATGAGGTGCGTTCTTTTAAGGCTGCGGCTGCAAGGTCAAGCTGATGGCTTTTATCATGCAGCAGATTTGCAATGGCAGTAAGCTTATCGCGCAGCTGTTTAATTTCCCTGCCAAGCATTCCGACTTCGTCGCGGCGGTTTGCAAGAGCCGGCTCAATGCTGACAGTCAGATTTCCGTCTGCAATCTGCCCCAGCAGGTTCATGCTTTTGTGCAGGGCGTTTACAATATGGTTTACAAGAAATGTAACAGTCAGAGCGGTAATGAGAAGCACGGCGGTGATGGCAGCTAGCATCTGCAGACGGATTTCATTGATGATTTCTGCTACATTGGAACGCGGTTTTCCGACAAAGACCATGCCGACAGGTTCTCTGGTGCCTTCCTGGAAAAAAGGCGTATAGCATACGACATATTTGGTGCCGAGTATTTCGGTACTGCGGTCGAAATAGAATTCTCCGTCATGCAGCACCTTTTGTATCACCGCGTCGGATGCTTTGGTGTGAATCAGACGCTGCCCGTCTTCGTTTTTGATGGAAGTAAGGATGCGGGTATCACCCCAGAATACCGTAACATCCATTCCTGTATTATCTTTAATGTGGTCAGCAATTTCCACGGCCTGAGTGATATTCAGGCTCTCGCCTTTCCACAGGCTGCCTTCTTCGTCAATATGATAGCTTCCCGGATTTCCGATTTCGAAAATATCTCTGACAGCCAGTGCGGCCGCCTCCATTCCGGCATAAGCTTCGTCATAAATTCCATTGGCAGTCCGGTCTGCTGCGAGCATAAATGCTCCGATTCCAAGAATGAAAACTGGCAGCAGTGCAATCAGCATAATTTTGGAACGTAATTTCATGATTGTAATCCCCCTTGACATGTTCTGCTAAAAATGGCATATAAAAACCGCTGTTATTATATCAGATAATAACAGCGGTATGCCCGCCCGTTCTTCACATAAATTGTCTGTTTCTTCACATCGTATCCGGGGGATTCTATTGAAACACAGCGAGAATTCTTACAATAAATGTCTGATTTTCTATGTAGCAGTCAAAATGTGCATGATATTTCTCTACGAATTCATGCACACTCATCATGCCGTATCCATGCCCTTCGCCCTGGACAGAAACAGGCAGACCGGTTTTTTTTGAAAATTTCACAGGCGGCTGGCAGGGGTTTTTGATTTCCATAAAAAAATGTTCACGGCTTTTGGCTTTGAGCTTAAAATGGACGATACGTTCTGCCGGATTTCGTTTTTGGACACCCTGTATGGCATTTTCTAAAAGATTTGCAGTTACGATTGCCAGGTCATAGTCATCAATCCGGTGATGATTTGGGACAGAACAGGAAATCTGAAGCCGGACGCCCTGGTTTTCCGCATTCTTTGTCAGCCCGCATAAAAGGCTGTTCAGTACCGTGTTTTCACAGTAAATGGTCAGATGCGTCCGGTCCAGATATTCCATATCCTTTTGAAGCATAAGCTCTGCTTCGCTGTATTTTTTATCGCGCAGCAGTTCCATTAAAAGGTGGTCTTTATGCCGCATATCGTGCCGCATGACCCGAAAATCCTGTACCGCGGCATTCATTGAATCGGTCTGTACGACAATGCCTTTAATGTAAGCATGCAGCTCCTTATTTCTCCACAGCAGGCTTTTTTCGTTGGATTTTACATAAATATACTGAATCAGCAGCACATAAAGGACGACTACGGTTACAAGCAGCGTGCCGGCTGAAAACATGATTTCCGGCTGATTTTCAAAAGAAACCGGAAAATACAGCATCAGGTAAAATGTGGTATAGCACATGGCCGGTATGATACACATCCATATCGTAATTTCCCTGCTGAGCAGATTTGTGCAGATTTCTTTTATAAGGAAATTCATGCATAAAAAAACAGCTGCATTCACCAGCGTACAGACAGCCAGTGCTGCTGCTAAATTTCGAAAAACTAAAAGAGCCGCACAGGCGGCAATATTTCCTGCCAGTACAAATATGGAGGAGCTAAAGCCGATAAAAACGGCATAGCTGTTCTTTCTTTTTGACAGAAATACAGCTGTAAGCTGAAGGGTCAGGATATTGCCAATGGTTACGATTAATTTTGGCCAGGCTGCATCAAACGCCTGATAAATCCTTAGAATTTCACACAGCACGGACAGGGCGACTGCAAATATGCAGATAAGAACAGACTTTCTTTTAGAGTATTTCAGCAAGAGAAATGACAAAAAATAAATTGACATAAAAAAGCATGAATTGAACACAATCCATAAATGGAAAACTTTCATTGCAGTTCCTTTCCTCTGCCTGTTGATTAATGATTATCTGATATGTATTTCAAATAAGCCCGCTTTACCTGTGTCTGGCGGCTTTTGCTGATGGGAATCTGTGCGCCGGAGCGCATTGTCATAAGATTCAGCTCATACAGCCGGACCTGGCTTAAATTTACGATAAACGATTTATGGGTCTGGATAAATTCACTGCTGCTTAAAAGGCAGCTGATACCGTTTTCAAAAGATTTCCGCAGAAGCCTGCTGACAATCTCCTCTCCGTTTACGGCAAAAATATGCAGGGCTCTTGCAGAATTTTCCACATATTCGATTTCATGGTAAAAAATCTGCTGGATGCCCTGTGCGGTATTTACGTACAGTAATTTCTGTGTTTTGCGGACAAGCTCCACTGCAAAATCCAGGGATTCAAAAAGCTCTGCTTCGTTCATTGGTTTTAACAGATATCTCTGGGCAAATACGCCGAATGCCTGATAGGCAAAATCCATAGATGAGGTGAGGTATATAATCACTGCCCGTTCATCTGATTTACGGATTTCCTGTCCGATTTCAATGCCGTTTCGCTGCGGCATCAGCATGTCGAGGATATATATTTCATAAGCTTCGCCGCTGTGAATCTGATTTTCTAAGTCTGCAGCCTGGCTGAAGGTGCTGACTGACAAATCCAGGTTTTTCTCTATTCCGTAATGTATGACGGCTTCTTCTAAATCGTTTAATGTCTTATGCTCATCGTCGCAGACTGCTACACGTATCATGTTACCCGCCCCGTTTCTGTCGTTCTTTTTAGCTTCGTGGAAGCTGTGTGTTTTATGTGTCGTGTATACAATCTATAATATATGATTTGCCAGGGGGAGTCAATATGTGTTCTGATTATTTGGGGGCTTCTTTGCATGGTTTTGGGTGAAAGTGAAAAATAAAAGGCTGCTGGCGTAAAAAGTATGGTATACTCTGAATAAGGACAGAAAGGAGGAAGAATAAAACGTATGGGTAAAATAATATTTCTTGATGTAGACGGCACTCTGGTAGATTATGAAAACAGGCTGCCGCAGTCAGCAGTAACGGCTGTCCGCAGTGCGAGAAAAAACGGACACCGGGTATATATCTGTACCGGAAGAAGCCGGGCGGAGGTTTATCAGGAGCTGTGGGATATCGGCTTAGACGGCATGATTGGCGGAAACGGCAGTTATGTGGAAGACCGCGGGACAGTTGTCATGCACCGGCTGATTACAATGGAGCAGTGCACAAGAATCGTGGACTGGCTGCATAGCAGGAAGCTGGAATTTTACTTAGAGAGCAATAACGGGCTGTTCGCAAGTGAGAACTTTGCACAGAAATCGCAGCCTGCAATCCGGGAGTACAGCAGGAGGAAGGGAAAAGATGATGCGGACCAGGCGACGGCGGCTTCGGTATTTCCGGATATGATTTACGGTGCAAATCTATACCGGGATGATTTGAATAAAATCAGTTATCTGTTAAACAGCTATCAGGACTACCTGGATACAAAAGAGCAGTTCCCGGATTTGAACAGCGGTACCTGGGGAGGAGCCGGAGAGACAGCGCTGTTTGGCGATTTAGGCGTGAAAGGGATTACGAAAGACAGCGCCATTGCCTGCCTGCTGAAATATCTTAACGCGGACAGGGAGGATACGATTGCGTTTGGCGATGCAAAAATAGACATACCGATGCTCGCATACTGCCATACAGGAGTGGCAATGGGCAACGGAGGAAAGGAAATCCGGGAAGCTGCGGATTTTGTTACGAAGAGTGTGGAAGAAGACGGACTGTATGATGCATTTGAAAAACTCGGCCTGATATAATTACAAGCTGAATTGGCAGGAAAAAAGAGCATTGTTTTGGAGGAAAGAAAAATGAGAATTGAACATGCCGCAGTGTATGTAAAAGACTTAGAGCGTTCCAGGGAGTTTTTCACAAAGTATTTTCAGGCGGAATCAAATGACGGGTATTATAATTCTAAAACAGGCTTCCGTTCGTATTTTCTGACATTTGAAGACGGCGCCAGACTGGAAATCATGAACAGGCAGGATGCGAAGGATACGCAGAAGGAACTGGTGCAGAATGGGTATATTCATATAGCATTCAGTGCGGGGAGCAGGGAGAAAGTGGATGAACTGACGAACCGGCTCAGGGCGGACGGGTATTCTGTAATCAGCGGGCCGCGCGTAACCGGGGATGGGTATTATGAAAGCTGTATTCTGGATTTGGAGGGGAATCAGATTGAGATTACGGTGTAGAAAGAGATTCTGCCGCAAATCATACCCCTAAAAGAGCAAATCATGCCATATCCCTGAATTCAAATACAATATCTGCTAAAATACGGACAGAAAGAAACAGACAAGGAGACAAGGGGAGACAAGGATAGATACAAAGACTGCAGATAGCAGACGGAGACTGAAAATTATGACCGTATTTCATTTATCAGAAACAGACAGAACAGGCGGGCTTACGATACCTTCCATGTTCCGGCTTGCTGCATCCGGATATCGGGAAAAGCCTGCTGTTTACGACGGAGAGCATTTGCTGACATATGGACAGCTGGATGAGATGAGCGACCGGATTGCCTGCGGACTGAAGTACCTTGGAGTAAAAAGCGGCGACCGAGTCATGTTTTTGCTAAAGCCTGATTACCGGCTGATTCCGGCGATTCTTGGCATATCCAAAGCAGGGGCTTCTTTTGTTCCGGCGTATCCGGCAGAGTGCATTTCGTATATTATCAAAGACAGCCAGTCTGTCATGCTGATTTCTTCGAAGCAGATAAAGACGGCAGAAAAATATTATTATACAGAAATCGATAAGCTTTTATGTACGGAGGCAGAACCAGAGCTTCTCCCGGATGTGAACCGGGAGAATTTAGCCTGTATGATTTATTATCCGGGTGCTGCCGGATGCCTGAAAAGGGTTATGGTGTCACACAGACAGATTACAGATATTGTGAACCCGGACAGTCCGTCTCAGCGTGAAGCGGCTGCATCCGTCTTTTTTGATATTCTGCTGTCTGAGATTTTTGTACCTCTGATGAATGGCAGATTTGTCGGGCTGGGAAGACAGAAGCCGTGACGGATGCATTTATAATAACATTTCTCTGCAGAATCTGCGCATGGACAGTCCGAGCAGCGCGGCTGCAAGCAGTATAAGCACAAGAGAAAGTCCGGCCAGAATCCAGGCATTAATCAGAAGGAGGCCGCTGAACTGTCCGGCAGTCACAAGCACCAGCGGCAGCACCAGAAAGGCTGCAAGCTGCTGGGCCTCCATTACATTCTGCGCTCTGGCTGAGCAGCGTACAATCAGCGTAATAGCAATCAGAGAAATTGCCGGGGCTAAGAGAAACAGAATCAAAAGCCAGCTGATTCCCGGGAGCAGGACGCTGCCTGTATAGGCGTATATTTCGATGCCCAGAACAAGGACCATGGACAGAAACGAAATCCCTGCCACAAGCATGCTCATGAAAAAGGATGCCAGTACCTTTGCACAGAATATCTGCTGCAGTGTCAGCGGAGAGTACAAGAGGGTTTCCAGCGTGCGCTGTTCTTTTTCGCCCACAAAAGAGCTTGCTGCCATGACAGACGATGCCATAATCGGAATAATCAGAAAAAACACAGGCAGGATATAGTTTAACAAAAGCGTGATCAGCAGCGTTTCTGTTTCCATATGCTGAGCGGCCTGAGGCATCCGTTCAATCATGTTCTGCAAATCAGACGCTTCCTCTGGCAGAAAATGAAATGTGGCCAGAAATACAGACGGAACCACCAGCGTCAGCACCAGCGGTACAATCAGGATGGTGATAAAAAGCTGTCTGTTGGCGGTAATTTCTTTCATATCTTTTTTTATAATGGTATCTAATTCTCTTTTCATTCCCGATTTTTACCTCCGTTGTGATGTCAGTGAAAAGTAAATATCTTCCAGTGAAGGACGTTCGGCAGATACATGGTAAATTCTGCCGCTGTAATCAATAATCTGTTTTACAATGTCCGGAATCTCTTCTTCAGACTGTACCTGAAACGTGTAATCATGCGGTATTTCATTTTTTACAGGAAAGCCGCCGCTGCCTTTATCGTCTGCCAGGCGGCGTAAAAGCTGCTGCGGCAGACGGTCAGCCTGAATCCGCACGGTTATGCCGGAGCTGACCTTTGTGCGCAGTTCATCAAGTGTTCCCTGTATCAGCAGCCTGCCGTTATGAATCAGCCCGTAGCGGGTACAGATTTCCTGTGCATAACGCAGCTGGTGCGTGCATAAAAAAACAGTCACTCCCAGGTCATTTGCAAGGTCCAGTATCATCTGATTCACATTGTGCGCGCTTTCCGGGTCCAGTCCCGAGGCTGGCTCATCTAAAAACAGAATTCTGGGCTGATGCATCAGTGTGCGTGCGATGGAAAGCCGCTGGCGCATGCCTGTAGAATAGGACGCAAGCTTTTGTCCGGCCGCATCCGCAAGCTCCAGCCGGTGCAGCAGTTCCAGTGCGCGTCTGCGGCCCTCTTCTTCTGAAAGTCCGAATAAAGAACCGTAAAACATAAGATTTTTAAGCCCGCTCAGGTGATTGTACATCTGCGCATGTTCCGTCATGACACCGGAAAACGCATGTATTTTCTCCGGCCGTACTGACGGATTTTCTCCAAAAACGCTGCAGGTTCCTTCAGACGGCAGCAGCATTCCGTTTAATATTTTCACCGTGGTCGTCTTGCCCGCTCCGTTTGGGCCGAGAAATCCGAAAATTTCGCCCTGGTTAAGCGTAAGCGTTAAATCTGCGACAGCCGTTTTGCCTGACGCATATGTTTTGGATAAATGATTTATGGTAACTGCATTCATGTATCTGCCCTCCTTAGCAGTTTTTGCTGTCAGTGACATCGCAGGTAACAGCGAAGGTATCTGAACTGTTATTATCATAGCAGCTGTCCGGGCAGGAAGGCAAGAGACTAAAGATTGACTTTTATATACAAAAGTTAACTGGAAGGAAACTGGGTGCAGAGCAGCCCCATCGGTGGCCCTTCGGACGCCGGGTGACGGGAAGATGCACTGGCTTCCTGCGGCGGCTCCGGAATGTTAAGAATCCCTAAGCATTCTGCATTTACGCTGTGGCCCCGGACGGGACGCGGCACCTATTCGCCCTGGCCTGCAGCCAGCAGCTACCGGTGCCGCTGCGGCTTCGCCGCCTGGTTTTTGCGGCAGAATGCTAAGGGATTCTAAACATTCCTC
>CANDJC010000180.1 GCA_947384955.1 uncultured Eubacterium sp.
GCCGAAGCGGCACCTTTAGCTGCTGGCAGAAGGCCAGGGCGAACCAGGTGCCGCGACCGTCCGGGGCCATAGTGTAAATGCAGAATACTTAGGGCTTCTTAACATTCCGGAGCCGGAGCAGGAATCCAGTGCATCTTCCCGTCACCCGGCGTCCGCGCAGCCACAAACATCCCCCTAATCCATTTTTCACAGACCAGCAAAAAAATGATTGCATTCACCATCTGATATTGCTATAATAAATAAGAAAACAGCAGACAACAAACGTGGGGAGTCCATAAAATGGGCTGAGAGTAAGCTGATAGTGCTTAGACCCGGAACCTGATTTGGATCATGCCAACGTAGGGAAGCAGAACAGTCATTTTGCAGTTATTTGGATTACTGCAGCAGACAGGGACGATGCCATGGGAAGATTTCAGGCAGCGTCCTTTTTTATGCTGCAAAATTCATAGACAGCTATTTCATAAAAGGAGGCAGCGATGAATTGTAAGAAAGAGGAGCTTTTGCTTTATGCGGTCACAGACCGGAGCTGGACATCAGGGCGCACGTTATGCGAACAGACGAAAGAAGCCTTAAAAGGAGGCGTGACCTTTTTGCAGTATCGCGAAAAAAATCTGACAGGGCCGGAGCTTTTTGAGGAAGCAGGAAAGATTCAAAAGCTGTGCGCCGCATATCAGGTTCCGTTTATTGTGAATGACAGCGTAAAGCTGGCAAAGGATATGGATGCGGACGGGGTTCATCTGGGACAGGAGGATATGTGCGCAGCAGAAGCCAGGAAGCTGCTTGGAGAAGGGAAAATTATCGGTGTTTCGGCCAGGACGGTGCAGCAGGCTCTGCTGGCTCAGGAACAGGGAGCTGATTATCTGGGTGTGGGAGCGGTTTTTCCTACCGGCACGAAACAAAATGCCAGGCCCGTGAGCTTTCTGCAGCTGAAAGAAATCTGCAGTGCGGTTTCGATACCATGTGTGGCAATCGGCGGTATTACCAGACAGAACCTGGCAAAACTGGCTGGCAGCGGAATCAGCGGGATTGCAGCTGTAAGCGCCATCTTTGCTGAGGCGGATGTTCAAAAGGCGGCAAAAGAATTAAGAGAGGAGGCAGAGAAAATCATATGGGGGCATTCTATCAGGAATTTTTAAAAAAGGAAACGGTGAAAGGCGTCATCTTTGATGTGGACGGAACGCTTTTAGATTCTATGCCGGTCTGGGCGCACAGCGGAGAGCGTTATCTGGCCACGCTTGGCATTCATGCTCCGGCATCGCTTGGAAAGATTCTGTTTTCTCTGACCATGCAGCAGGGCGCGGAGTATATGAAAAAAACATATCAGTTATCCCAGACTGCCGAAGAGATTCAGGCAGGGGTCAAACAGACTGTGGCGGAAGCTTACGGCAGTGAACCCGGGTTTAGGAAAGGCGCACTGGAATTTTTAAGTGCGTTAAGGAAAGCGGAAATTCCGATGGCGGTTGTAACTTCTACGGACAGGCCGCTGATTCTGGCAGCTTTTCGCCGGCTTGGCATAGAAAACTGTTTTCAGAAAATTTTTACATGCTCTGAATTTGGCAGCGGCAAAGATGAACCGGCAATTTTTCATGCAGCTGTGAAAGAACTGGGCACTCCGGCAGAAGATACCTGGGTGTTTGAAGATGCGCTGTATGCCATTCGTACTGCAAAAGCAGCGGGATTTCCTGTGACAGCCATTGCAGATGCATTCAGTAAGAAAGAGGAATCGGAGATAAGGAAGCTGGCAGATTATTTTATTACGGATTTTGTTATGGATAATGAAGTTTCAATTTGATTTTGAATTGTTTTACTTTTGATTTAATTTAGATTTGATAAATTTATATCATGGATTTGATTATGATTTAGATACGTTACGATTTGAATTTGATTAAGATTAAAATTGAAATTTACTTACGATTGTACTTATTTTAACTCGTTTTATTTTAGAGAAAAGAGGACTGATTATGAGAGAATATGCGACACAGATGGAAGCTGCACGCAGAGGAATAGTAACGGATGAACTGAAAAAAGCTGCCCAGAAAGAACATATGACACCGGAAGAGCTGATGCCGCTTGCAGCAGAGGGGAAAGCTGTGATTTGTGCAAATAAAAATCATACCTGTCTGGATGCGTATGCCATCGGCTCGATGCTGAGCACAAAGATTAATGTAAATCTCGGTGTATCCAGAGACTGTAAGGATTATGATATTGAGATGCAGAAGGTAATGGAAGCTGTGAACATGGGCGCGCATGCCATTATGGATTTGTCTTCTCACGGGGATACGGTTCCGTTTCGCCGGAAACTGACTGCGGAATGTCCGGCAATGATTGGAACGGTGCCTGTGTATGATTCTGTGATTCATTACCAGAGGGACTTAGATACGCTGACGGCAAAAGATTTTATTGACGTTGTCCGTCTGCATGCACAGGACGGTGTGGATTTTGTAACGCTGCACTGTGGAATTACGCGAAAAACGATTGAGCAGATTCGCAGCCAGAAACGGAAAATGAATATTGTATCCCGGGGAGGCTCGCTGGTGTTTGCCTGGATGTGCATGACCGGGAATGAGAATCCGTTTTATGAGTATTATGATGAAATCCTGGAAATCTGCAGAGAATACGATGTTACGATATCTCTTGGGGATGCCTGCCGTCCGGGCTGTCTGGCAGATGCTTCTGATGTCTGCCAGATTGAAGAATTAGTGCGCCTTGGAGAGCTGACAGAACGTGCGTGGGAGAAAGATGTACAGGTTATGGTGGAAGGCCCCGGGCATATGCCGCTGGACCAGATTGCGGCAAATATGAAAATACAGCAGACTATCTGCCACGGTGCGCCTTTTTATGTCCTGGGGCCTCTGGTTACGGATATTGCGCCGGGGTATGACCATATTACAGCTGCAATCGGCGGCGCAGTGGCGGCAGCAAGCGGTGCAGCCTTTTTATGCTATGTCACGCCGGCAGAACATCTGGCGCTTCCGAATGTGGAGGATGTAAGGCAGGGGATTATGGCATCGAAAATCGCGGCCCACGCAGCGGATATTGCGAAAGGAATCCGGGGCGCAAGAGAGCTGGACGATAAGATGGCAGAGGCCCGCAGAGCGCTGGACTGGGAAGCACAGTGGGAATGCGCGCTGGATGCCGGGACAGCGAAAAAAATCCGGGACGAGCGCAGGCCGGAGCATGAGGATAGCTGTTCTATGTGCGGAAAGTTTTGTGCTGTGCGCAGCATGAATAAAGCGCTGGCCGGGGAGCATATTGATATATTATAATAAATATTATAATAAATATTATAAGAAATGGTGACTTTGCGGATGCCAGAAACAGTAAGGGTGCTGTGACAAGACAGCATCCTTATTTCATGGCCTTTGAAGGGAAAGCTGTTTTATGCCTGTTTTAGAGAGTTTTTGTCCTGGTAAATGGCAAAATGCTTCTGATAGGGCCGTTTATTTATAAATATCTGAAATTTCAACTATTTTACATGAAATATTTTATACTGCATATCCTAAAAATATGATAAATTTATTAAAATCACATTTTTTTTCACCTGTCCGGACCTCAGATTCAGACTAGAAAAGGAGAAATAAACTATCATGAACCAGATACAAAAAAAGACAGTCTCTCTGGTTTTTGTATGCACGGCTGCAGTGCTTCTTCTATACGCAGCATATCACAGTATTTCCAGACAGAAATACACACAGCCTGAAGCTTTACAAAAAGACAGTCCGGTGAAAATCTGGGTCTGGGATGAAAAATACAATCTGATAGCTGCGAAAGAAGCCGTAAAAGTCTATCAGAAACAGTATCCGGATACTGCCTTTGAAATCACCTGCATGACTCAGGAAGAGATTAAAGCAAGGCTTAAGTCTGCGATGTCAACGGGAAGCCACAGGTTTCTGCCGGATATTGTGCTGATTGAAGATTACAGCATCCAGTATTTTCTTCAAAATTACGAGAGTGAATTTCTGCCTTTAAACAGCATCGTATCCCAGGATGATTTTGTATCATGCAAAACACAGGTAAACCGGGCGGGGGACAATATCTACGGGGTTCCTTTTGACTGCGGTACCATCGGACTGTTTTACCGCCTTGATATGATTCAAAAGGCGGGGTATTCACAGCAGGATATGCGCAGGCTGACCTGGGAAGAATACATTGCAGTGGCAAAGAAGGTTCGCGAAAAAACCGGGAAGGCAATGCTTTCCATCAATCCGACAGACCTGCCTTTGATTCGCATGATGCTTCAGAGTGCGGGCGCGTGGTATACAGATGAAGAAGGAAAGCTGTATCTTAAGGGAAACCGTGCTCTGGCAGAGGCTATGAGGCTGTACAAAGAAATTGTGGATGCGGGGATTGCGCTGACGGCAGCGGACTGGAATCAGTTTGTACATGATTTCTGGGAAGGAAATACGACATCCATACTGACCGGTTCGTGGATTTCCATCAGTATTTTAGAGGAAAAATCCCAGGAAGGTCTGTGGCGGATGACGGAAGTGCCGAGAATGCAGCATTGTGAAGAGTCTGTCAATGCTTCTTCGATTGGAGGCAGCGGCTGGTATGTTTTGAAATATGCAGGCATGGCGGGGGAAGCCAGGCATTTTCTGGGTGAAACGTTTGCATCCGATGCCGCATTTATGGACAGGCTGACACAGAAAATTCATCTGCTGAGCGCATTAAAGTCTGCGCAGAATAACCAGAGCTATCAGGCAGGGCAGCCGTTTTATGGCGGGCAGATGATTTATCAGGATTTAATTTACTGGACAAATAGGATTCCTTCCGTTCAATACGGGACTGATACTTATAAGGCTGAAGAAATTGTGGCCGAAGCGATGCAGGAGGTTTTAGCTGGCCGGGGCATCGAAGAGGTACTAGCGGAATACCAGAAAGAATACGGGCAGTTAAAATTTTAATATATGGCTGCAATACAAAAAGACAGGGGGAGTTTTAGATGTACTGCAAAGTTTTAATTGTGGATGATGAATATATTATGCGCCAGGGCATCCGGCACATGATAGAATGGGAAAAAGAAGGTTATCAGCTGGTAGGGGAAGCAGCAAACGGAGAAGAAGGACTTTTAATGATAGAAGAACATCAGCCGGATATTGTGCTGGCGGATATTGTAATGCCGGTGTTAGACGGCATGGATTTTGCCGTGATTGTAAAAAAACGTTTTCCGAAAGTAAGGCTGATTATGCTGAGCAGCTACGATGACTTTGAATATGTCAAGAAAACGCTGTTAAGCGGCGCATGCGATTATATTTTAAAGCCGTCGCTGAATCAGGAAGAGCTCTTAGGCCTGCTTAGCCGGACAGCCGGCATGATTCCGGGCATGCAGCCGGAAAAGAATCAGGAGCTTTCCGTCAGCGAAAAGCTCATCCGTTATCTGAACGGATACGAAACGGATTTAAAGGAAGGCGATTTCAGACAGCGCTTTCCTTATACAAACTGCCGTCTGCTGCTTTCAAGGGACAGTATCGGGCAGACCGGAAGATTAGAGGAAGGAATGGAGCTTGCGCATTTTATCAAAGATTACTGGAAAGAGCAGAAGGATTTTGAGATAGAAGTATTAAACGTCGATGAGGAAGTGTGCGTGATGATTCTCAATTACCGCATCAGAGACGAAGAAAATATGCTTGAGCAGGCTGAGCAGTGCATTCATAAGCTAAGCTGTTACAGGCCGGGCAGCTTTTGGATTTATGGCACATTATTTCATGGCATGGCGGGGCTTCGGGACAGCTATCAGCGCGGATGCGATTTATTTGATTTAAAATTTTATTATAAAGAAACACCGTTCTTATGCGCTGCTTCGGCAAAAAAGTGTAAAAAAGCGGAACGTTTTTCCTATGAGCAGTATGCGGAGCTGTTAAAATACCGCAGCTTTAAAAGAAGCGCTCAAGCAGCTGGAAGCTTATGTGACTTATATGTGCAACTGCACGGCCGAGGAGTATTTATTAAAAAATACCGCAAAAAATCTGATTTATAACTTTCTTTTGGAAAAGGAAAAGGCAGACGGAGAAGTGTGTGCAAATAAGTCGGACTTTTTTCGGAAAATAGACCACTGCAGGTACGTACAGGACTTTAAAGAGCAGATGAAAACGATGATAGAAGAACTAGGCAGGGAGTGCGAGCGGAAATCTTATGCAGACGACCGTTTAAATGAAATTAAGCAGTATATTGAAAAGAATTATGCACAGGAAATCGAATTAAAGCAGGTTGCAAAGAAATTTAATTATAATTATAATTATCTGTCTACGTATTTTAACAAAAAGACAGGAAAGAGCTTTTCCGAATACCTGAACCGGATACGGATTGAAAAGGCGTGCGAGCTTTTGAAATCTACATCCTGTACCATTGCGCAGATTAGTGAACGCACGGGATATTCAGACCCCAGTTATTTTTCAAGAATATTTAAAAGCCGGACTGGCAAGACGCCCGCACAGTGGAAGCGCCAGTCCGCAAAAACAGACAGGAAGACAGAATGAAAAAACTACATTTAAACAGTCTGTTCCTGAAGCTGGCAATGTCCGTGTTAGCAGGAGTGGTGATACTGGCTGTAAGCCTTTCTTATATTAATATCCATGCTTCCGAGCAGATATTTTCAGATATGTTTTCGGATTCACAGGAGAAAATATTCGGGCAGATTGAGGAACGGTTTTATCAGCTGTATACGGATTTTGCCGAAATCGCAAAAGCGGCTGCGGACGATACGGCAGTGCTTGAATATCTGGTATCAGACAGAAGCGATACGGCAAGAGAGCAGCAGATTGTGTATCAGATGCAGATGCGGGTCAGAGAGACGAAAATCAGAGAATATGATAATGTAACGCTTTTTCTGGCCGGACGCAGCGGAAAGAGCTTTATGTATAATTATGCAGACATTATCAGCGTACCGCTTTCGGATATTTTTGAATATTCTGTAACAAAAGAAGCGGGAGAGCATCCGGGCCATCTGGCCTGCAAGTATATGGAATGCGGTTTTACGAATACAATGAAAAATCAGCCGGTTATCATTGTCTGCCGTGCGGTACAAAACCAGTCGGATGAAATTATCGGTTTTGTGTATCTTATGATAAAAGAGTCAGAGATACGCGGATTTTATGATTATTTTCTTGCTGGAAACAGTGAGATTGTTGTACTGAACCATCTTGGCGAGGTGATATCTGCAAGCAGTCCCTGCTATTTTGAAAACGGGGATGCGGCTTTAAAACATCTTCTTGATATTGTAGCCCAGGCAAGGGAGAGCCGGATTTATCATACGTCTCTCAGGGAAAACGGCGACTGCATTAACTATCTGGTACAGCAGTTTCGAAACTCTGACTTTGTAATTGCGGGAATTGTCAATGCGAAGAGGACTTTTTATGAAGAATATGACCTCTGCCGCAATATAGCCATGGCTGTTTTATTTGCCGCGGGGATTATTGTGCTTATATTCGTACTCGTACGCCGCCAGACAAGGCCGCTTTACCGGCTGGCACGCAGCATGCGGGAACAAAAAAAGCGTGATTTCAGTGAACAGGTGCCGGTAGAGGGGACAGACGAGATACGCGAGCTTTCGCAGACCTATAACGAAATGATTGTCGATTTAAGACATTATATCCAAAAGGTGGTAGAGACAGAAAAAGCGAAACGCACAGCAGAACTGTATGCCCTGCAGATGCAGATTAATCCGCATTATATTTACAATACGCTTGCGGGCATCAAATGGCTGATTATGAAGGGAAACAGCAAAGAATCCATAGAAATGCTGGATGCTTTTACAGCGCTGCTGCGAAATACAATCAGCAATGCGGACGAATTTATCACAATCCGCCAGGAGGAAATAAATCTTAAGAATTATATAAGAATACACAAGGCAAGATATGGAAATAAAATTCAGACTGAATTTTATGTTCAGGAAGTGTGCAGAAATGCAAAAATACCTAAGATGATACTGCAGCCTTTGATAGAAAATGCTTTTTTTCATGCTTTTCCAAATGAGCGGTATGGAAATGTTAATGTGCTGGTGCAAAAGGATGAAGACTGGCTGGTAATTGAAGTGGCAGACGACGGAGCGGGTATGTCGAAGGAGCAGATTTTTGGAATGATGACGGATGGCGGGAGGAAAGAACATTTTTCGGGGATTGGGATTAAAAATATTGATGAGAGGCTGAAGCTGATTTATGGGCCGGGGTATGGGGTTCGGATAGATAGTTTTATGGAATGCGGTACGACTGTGGGGGTGAAAATTCCATTTTGTGAGGGGGAGGGGGAGGAATGATTTCGGGTTTGGGACGCCGGACGGGGAAATTTTTTCCTTCTTATGTTCCGCTTCCAAAAAGCAGGAAGTTCTAAGTTTTCTGCGT
>CANDJC010000181.1 GCA_947384955.1 uncultured Eubacterium sp.
AGTCGCATCCGAAGGAAAAAATTTCTCCGTCCAGCTGGTTTTGGCTGAATTTACGTATTAGAATCTGGTTATAGGCAGTGGGGCTTTTGAATATATGAATTAGTCCTGGCTGTCGGGGATAGGAGTTTCTCAAATAAATAGGAATCGGTCTCCTGGCTGTCAGCGATAGGAGTTTCAGTTAAATATAAGAATTGGCCTATGGCTGTCAGCGATAGGAGTTTCTGCAAAATATAGGAAACAGTTCCGGCTGTCAGTGATAGGAGTTTCTAAAAATATAAGAATCGGTTTCCTGGCTGTCAGTGATAGGAGTTTCAGCAAAATATTAAGAAACAGTTCCGCTGTCAGCGATAGGAGCTTTTAAAAATATAAGAATCGGCTTCCTGGCTGTCAGCGATAGGAGTTTCAGCAAAATATTAGGAAACAGTTCCGGCTGTCAGTGATAGGAGTTTCTAAAAATATAAGAATCGATTTCCTGGCTGTCAGTGATAGGAGTTTCAGCAAAATATTTAAGAAACAGTTCCGCTGTCAGCGATAGGAGCTTTTAAAAATATAAGAATCGGTTCCCTGGCTGTTAGTGATAGGAGTTTCTAAAAATATAAGAATTAGCCCCGACTGTCAGTTATCAGAAATTTTTAAGGCGGTAAAATGCACAGTAAACGTTACCAGATGCTGCATATTTAATGAAAAATGCCAGATAAAGAAGTTTTCTTGTCATATGCAGTTTCAATCTCAGCCTGTATGTTATCAGAAACACTAATAAACCTGCAAAAACTAAAATCAATACTGTACAGTAAATTCAGCCACTGTAAATTGAGAGAAAGCCAGCCGGGCGGGGAAAGGGGTTCCTTCTTATGCGACTCTGGAAAAAAGCTGGAAGTTCTTAGCTTTCTGCCCAGTATCCAGGATTTGGGGGCTCTCAGAATATCGCCATATTAAACTTTGAAGCCCCCAAAAGGCGCCTGCCAGAGCCACTGCCTGCAGTTCACAATAACGCCAGGGCATCAGGCGCCGGTCCGTCCGCAGCCACAGCCTTGCCGCAGAAAGCTTAGAACTTCCTGCTTTTTGGAAGCGGAGCATAAGAAGGAACCCCTTTCCCCGCCCGGCGTCCGGATAGCCACACCAAACTCACAGCCAGCATAGTCCCAGCCCCAGCCCCCTCCGGCTTTTCACGATATTACAAAAGAATAAATTGCTGTCACGCTGATTATGTGATACACTGTTAGCAGAAAAGGCAGCATCCCGCTGCTGAATCCGTGCAGAGGGACAGTTACTGCCCGGTAACAGGAAGGAGAAAAAAGAAATTATGAAGGGTGTAAATGTACAGCGGTTTGCAGACTTATTTCATATGAAAAATTTAACAGAAGACATAGATATGAGCGTCCGTGAGATAACGGTGTCCGAGATTAACCGTCCGGCTCTGCAGTTCTGCGGATATTTTGAATATTTTCCAAAGGAGCGTGTCCAGATAGTCGGAATGGTAGAATATGCGTATTTACAGCAGCTCGAGCCGGACAAACGCAATCGTGCCATCGAAGCATTTTTTTCTTATGAAATACCGTGCATCGTTTTCTGCCGCGGGCTGATTCCGGATGAAAGCATTCTGGAACTTGCCCGTAAGCATAATGTCGCGGTGCTCAGTACAGACCGCAAGACATCCAGCATTACAGCCGAGATTATACGTGTATTAAATGAAGAGCTGGCACCTTGTATTTCGATTCACGGGGTACTGGTAGATGTTTATGGGGAAGGCCTTCTGATTATGGGAGAAAGCGGCATCGGGAAAAGCGAGACTGCGCTGGAACTAATCCGCCGCGGGCACAGGCTTGTAACGGATGACGTTGTAGAGATACGCAAGATTAACGAGCGGACGCTGATTGGCACGTCGCCGGATATTACCCGCTATTTTATCGAACTGCGCGGCATCGGGATTATTGATGTCAAGGCATTGTACGGCGTGGAATGTGTGAAAGAGAAACAGAGCATCGACCTGGTGATTAAGCTGGAAGACTGGAAGAAAGATAACGAGTACGACCGTATGGGCCTCGAACAGGAATATACAGAATTTCTCGGGACAAAAGTTGTATGCCATTCCCTTCCAATCCGTCCGGGGCGGAATCTGGCGCTGATTTGTGAGGCAGCAGCCGTAAACCACAGACAGAAAAAGATGGGCTATAACGCGGCACAGGAATTATGCCGGCGTGTACAGGAAAATCTGTCCAAAGAAAATTAACAGCCGCAGATGATATTATAAAAAATGAATGGAGTATCAGCCAAAATGGAAAGAAAGAATATATGGGAGAAATACCAGGGCCAGAAACGAGAGGAAGTATTCGCGTTCAGTGAAAAATACAGACAGTTTATTTCCGGCTGCAAGACAGAACGGGAATGCACGGAGAAATTTGTGCATATGGCAAAGAATGCCGGATTTTCTGATATGCAGGAAATTATTAAATCCGGGGAATCTTTAAAGCCGGGAGATAAAGTATATGCCGTAAATATGGGAAAAAGCATGGCTATGTACGTCATAGGCAGGCAGCCGATGGAAGGCGGCATGAATATTCTTGGCGCGCACATTGATTCTCCGCGCCTGGACTTAAAACAGAATCCGCTGTACGAAGATACGGAAATGGCAATGTTAGACACGCATTACTACGGAGGAGTGAAAAAGTACCAGTGGGTGACGCTTCCGCTTGCATTGCACGGCGTATTTGTGAAAAAAGACGGTACGGTGATTCCGGTCAGTATCGGAGATAAACCGGGAGACCCGGTATTTGGCATCAGTGACCTGCTGATTCATCTGGCGGGTGAGCAGATGGAGAAAAAAGCGGGCAAAGTGATTGAAGGGGAAAATCTGGATATTCTGATAGGCAGCATTCCTTCCTATAATAAGCAGGATAAAAACCAGGATAAAAATAGTCAGGATAAAGAAGAAAAGGATGTGCAGATAAAAGACCGTGTCAAAGCAAATATTCTTCAGATACTGGCAGATGAATACCAGATTGAAGAAGAGGATTTTGTATCAGCAGAAATCGAAGCAGTTCCGGCCGGAGAGGCGAAAGATTATGGATTTGACCGCAGCATGATTATGGGCTACGGGCATGACGACAGGGTATGTGCGTATCCGTCATTTATGGCAATGCTGGCTCTTGAAGATATTCCGGAGCGTACGAGCGTATGTCTTTTGGTGGATAAAGAAGAGATTGGCAGTGTCGGGGCAACCGGCATGAAATCCCGCTTTTTTGAAAATATGACTGCGGAAGTGATGCAGGCTGCGGGGCAGTACAGCGAACTGGCGCTGCGCCGGGCGCTGACGAACTCCAAAATGCTGTCGTCTGATGTAAGCGCGGCATATGACCCGAATTTTGCGTCCGTATCGGATAAGAAAAATGCGGCTTATTTTGGAAAAGGAATTGTATTTAATAAATATACAGGTTCCAGGGGAAAATCCGGCTCTAATGATGCGAATGCAGAATATATGGCTCATCTGCGTGATATTTTTGACCGCCGGGAAGTCGCTTTTCAGACTTCTGAGCTTGGAAAAGTAGACCAGGGCGGCGGCGGAACCATTGCATACATTCTGGCGGATTACGGGATGGAAGTCATCGACAGCGGGGTTGCAGTGCTTAATATGCATGCTCCGTGGGAGATTATCAGCAAGGCGGATTTATATGAAGCATACCGCGGGTATCAGGCATTTTTGGAAGAAGCCTGAAAGCATGCCTGATAGTTTAAGAATTTTTCCAGAAGGCATTATTGCAGAAAAACTTTGCTGGAGGATTTTTACCGGAGAGCTGGAAATTTCTATGCCTGTAAAAAACAGACAGTATAAATAAGATAGCAGTGATAAATTTTATGCAAAACAGCATATGGTATATAAAATAGAAGGATTCACTCTCTGGAATATTAAAAAATTAAGAAAGAAAATAGTTATGGAAAAATCGGAGTTTTACCAGAAATTATGCCAGATTCTTTCACAGGAACAGATTTTGTGCCAGGAGCCGATGAGCCGTCATACGACATTTCGCACGGGCGGTCCGGCTGATTATTTTGTAATGCCCCGCATTGAGCAGGCGGCGCAGGTTATCGCGCTCTGCCAAACGGAAAATATGCCTTGTCAGATTATCGGCAATGGCAGCAATCTGTTAGCCGCAGATAAAGGCGTCCGGGGCGTTGTGCTAGCTTTTGCAAAGCAGGCGGCGCAGATTCAGGTAAATGGAAACCGTATCACGGCCGGAGCCGGAGCGCTGCTGTCCCAGACGGCAATGGCAGCCTGCCAGGCGGGCCTTGCCGGGATGGAGTTTGCTGCCGGAATACCGGGTTCGGCAGGCGGCGCCGTTGTCATGAATGCCGGGGCGTACGGCGGAGAAATTAAAGATATCCTGACCAGGGTAAAGGTGCTGAATCAGGAAGGACAGATTCTGACCATGGAATGCGGGGAACTGGATTTGTCTTACCGTCACAGCTGCATTCCGGAAAGAAAGCTGACGGTACTGGAAGCAGAATTTACGCTTCAGCCCGGACTGCAGGAAGAAATCAGGGCGCGGATGGATGAGCTCAGGCGGCGCAGAACGGAAAAACAGCCGCTGGATTATCCGAGTGCAGGCAGCACGTTCAAGCGTCCGGAGGGAAATTTTGCGGGGAAACTGATTATGGAGGCCGGGCTTGCCGGGTTTGCCACTGGCGGCGCCCGGGTATCTGAAAAGCACTGCGGTTTTGTGATAAACAGTGGAAATGCTTCGTCGGCGGATATTTTGGAGCTTATCCGCCAGGTACAGCACAGAGTGCAGCAGTGCTCTGGCATAAAACTGGAAATGGAAGTGAAATGTATCGGTGAGTTTTAACCCGGAGAGGACGGGAATGGATATCAGATAATTCTACATCAGATAGAAAAGAGGCGGTAATATGCGTTTTGTGATTTTGACAGGAATTTCAGGTGCGGGCAAGAGCACAGCCCTTAAAATGATGGAAGACATGGGGTATTACTGTGTAGATAATCTTCCGATTCCGTTAGTCGAGCGTTTTTTCGAGCTTTCGGACACGGCCAGCGAAGAACTGCAGAAAGTAGCGGTAGGCATTGATGTCAGAAACGGCCAGAATTTAGATGAAATGCGGGCAGTTTTAGAAAATCTTCATGCAGGCGGCAGGAAATGCGAAATTCTGTTTCTGGATGCAGAGGACGCTGTGCTTGTAAAACGCTACAAAGAAACAAGGCGCAGCCACCCGCTTGCTCACGGGGAGCGGGTGGATAAAGGAATTGTCAGAGAGCGCAGCAGGCTGGCATATCTGAAGGAGCATGCTGACTATATTATTGACACGAGCCGTCTTTTAACCAGAGAACTGAAAACGGAGCTGGAAAAAATCTTTGTAAACAACAAGGAATACAAAAACCTGTTTGTAACCGTGCTTTCGTTTGGATTTAAATACGGCATTCCGGCTGATTCAGACCTTGTATTTGATGTGCGTTTTCTGCCAAATCCTTACTATGTGGAAGGGCTGCGGGCAAAAAGCGGCAATGACAAAGAGATACAGGATTATGTGCTGCAGTACAAAGAAGCGCATGTTTTTTTAAACAAGCTCGAAGACATGCTGCGGTTTCTGATACCGAATTATATTGCGGAAGGCAAGAACCAGCTGGTAATCAGCATTGGGTGCACGGGCGGGAAACACCGTTCTGTCACGCTTGCCAATGAACTGTACAAGCGTCTGCTAAAAGCCGCGGAGTCGTCCGGGGAAGGTTCCGACCCGAATTACGGACTGAAAATCGAACACAGGGATATTGAGAAAGATGCACAGCGCAAGCAGGGATAACGATGTCATTTTCAAGCGAAGTTAAAAAGGAACTGCTGTCAGTCAGTATGAAAGCAGAACACTGTCAGAGGGCAGAGCTGGCGGCAATGCTGAGCGGAGCCGGGAAAATTTACAGAAAAGACAGCTGTGTACATGTATGTTTTATAACCGAACAGGAGCAGGCGGCGCAGCGGTTTGTAAAGCTGCTGTCCCAGGCGGCGGGCATTTCTGCGGAGATTACCCAGGCTCATCATCTTCAGCAGAAGAATAAAATTTCATATGTGATAGATTTAGCAGAGGAAGACGTGAAAAAGCTGTTTCAGCTGACAGGCATCCTGGGAGGAGACGGCTGTATCCGCGGCGACAGCATGTATTTTGAAGGGCTTTTGCAGAAAAACTGCTGTATCCGGGCATTTTTGCGCGGAGCGTTCCTGGCTTCAGGTTCCATAAGCAATCCAAAAAAATCCTATCATTTTGAAATTGTCTGTAATGAGCGGCGCAAAGCCGTGCAGCTTCAGGAGCTGCTGCGTGTCTTTGAACTGGATGCAAAGATAGTTTCCCGCAAGAATCATGAAATTGTATATCTGAAAGAAGGAGCGCAGATTGTAGATGCGCTGAATATTATGGGTGCTCACGCGGCGCTTATGGATTTGGAAAATGTCCGCATTATTAAAGAAATGCGAAATGACATTAACCGCCGTGTAAACTGTGAAACAGCCAATATTAACAAAACAGTCAGCGCGGCTTACCGTCAGAAAGAAGCTATCCGGTTTTTGCAGGAGCAGGGAAAGTTAAAGGAGCTCTCCACGCAGCTTCAGGAAATGGCGGCCCTTCGGATGGAATATCCGGAAGTGCCGATTAAAGAGCTGGGTACGCTCTGCAGTCCGCCGGTAGGAAAATCCGGCGTCAATCACAGGCTGCGCAGGCTAGAAGAAGCAGCAAAACATCTGGGCTATGAAAAAAGGAATGATCAGTGATGAAAAAATTATTATTCGTTTATAATTCCCACGCAGGAAAAGCTTCCATTAAATCCAGGCTGGCAGATATCATTGATTTAATGATTAAAAGCGATTATCAGGTCAGCGTTCACCCGACACAGTCCCAGGGAGATGCGACAAACACAATCGAACGCGAAAGCGCAGAATATGACCTGATTGTATGCAGCGGCGGCGACGGGACATTAGATGAAGTCGTAACTGGCATGATGCGCCTTCAGGAGAAAAAACCTATCGGCTATATTCCAATGGGAAGCACCAATGATTTTGCCAACTCCTTAAAACTTCCCAAAAACGTGATGAAAGCAGCCGAAACAGCTCTGTGGGGCAGGCGGTTTCCATGCGATGTGGGACAGTTTAATGATAACAGTTTTATTTATGTCGCCGCATTTGGAATATTTACGGAAGTATCCTACCAGACCAATCAGGAACTCAAAAACCTGCTCGGCCATGCGGCATATATTTTAGAAGGGGCAAAGAGCCTTTTGGATATCGCGTCATACAACATGCGTGTGGAATATGAAGATGTTGTTTTAGAGGGCGATTTCATATACGGCATGGTATCAAATTCCATATCGGTAGGCGGTTTTAAACAGATTGCGGGGAAAAATGTACTGCTTGACGACGGCGTATTTGAAGTAACCTTAATCAGGCATCCGAAAAATCCGCTGGAGCTGAATGAAATTATCACCTCGCTTTTGACACGGGTTGACAATACAGAGCTTATTTATTCTTTTAAAACAGGAAGGATTCGCTTTACAGCGGAAAAAGAAGTGCCGTGGACGTTAGACGGTGAGTATGGCGGCACGCATGCCGAAGCTGTTATCAAAAACTGTCATCAGGCAGTTGAGATTATGGTGAAGCAGCAGGAAGAAATGTAATCACTGCGGTACGAAAACTACGGGCCTTGAAAACTGCCTGAAGCACCTGGATTTCGCGGAGAGGCATTGTCTGACATACAGCCGGCAGATTTGTGGGAAATCACAGTCTGCCGGTTTTCCTTATGGATGAATTACAGTCTGCCGGCTGCAGAATACGATTTAACGGATATCCATATAGTCTCCGCTTAAAATAAGCCTGACCTTATCTTTGCTCACACCGGTATCTTTTACTACTTCAAAAAGCGGGGCAGAACCGTGTACTCTGAAATATTCTTTTACTTTTCCATAATCATCCAGCATTTCATTGCCGCAGTTTACGCACACGTAACGGCCGATGCCCTTATATTCCAGTGCACCGCCGCAGGAATCGCACTGCTCAGGTTTGTCGAATGTTATTTTGACCAGTCTGTTTAGTTCCATGGTTCCTCCATTGTGAGTATTAAGGGGAATTTGGGGATGACACTATTATAGGGGGTATTGCATAAAAAATCAATATGGATGTGGGAGAATTTTACATGAGGGGGGAGGGATGTGGAAGTTCAGGCAGGGGGGATTATGGCCTCTCGGACGCCGGGTGACGGGAAGATGCACCGGCTTCCTGCTCCGGCTCC
>CANDJC010000182.1 GCA_947384955.1 uncultured Eubacterium sp.
TAAGTTAAAATGTTTTTCTTTTCCATTGCCTTTCAACCCTTCCTGAATTCCCGATCTAATCGGTCTGACTTCCTATCCTTCACGAAATTTTCATCTGTCAGACATTCTATTCCAAAATCTGATGGAAAAATGTCTCTCACAACCAAAGTATTATACCCAACAGGTACAATAATGTCAAGGTTTTCGCCAATTTCCCATGGTCTTTTGTAGACTGGAAGATATACGGTGCCGGATTTCATGTTTTCAGTGCCGATACCTGTACTGCGTTCAAAATCCATGACCAGGTTCCCTCTCGCCCGCTTTCGGGCCGCTTTGGGGATATGCTGAACGATAAGGCCGTTCTCTTCATATGCCATTTCCATAAAATCTTCGAATTTTTCCGGCCTGTCAGTAACCAGCAGCAGATAATTCAGCTGCTCTGCCAGTTCATAAAGTACATTTTCAATATCGTTATCATCCTCATCCCGGTCAGCTTCTGCATCTATAATAATCAGTTCCAGCTTCTGGCAGGGAATGTTTTTCTTTTTCAAAATCTGTTCCATCACAGACTGTATATACATAATAAACGGATTCTGGTAGGTCATGGGAGAAAATTTTTTCACCGGGGCAGTATTATCTGTACGGATAAGCATGTCTGTATCCGGCAAATCTTTCTTGCTGCGTCCGTGCTGCCTGGTTATCCATCTGTAAAGTTTTTCAAATACCAAATCATTTATCCAAGCCTTTTTATCTAATATATGCAGGCATCCGGCAGGTTCATTCCATCTTCATTTTCATTCCCGCCAGATTCTGTATCATACATTTGTGCGAAGCGGTTCATCAGCTGCTCCAGCTGTGCAAATGTTTCCACTTCGTTCATTTCGCGCCGCAGTCTGGAAGCATGTTTATAGCCGCTTGTATACCAGGCCGCGTGCTTGCGCATTTCGCGTATGCCCGAATAATCCCCCTTAAACTGCAGCTGCATTCTGGCATGGCGCAGCACCATATCTGCTGTTTCCCGCGCAGACGGACGCTTTGCACTGTACGGTATCCTATTCTCAGCAGCCTGTGCTTCAGCCAGAATCCGTGAAAAAATCCAGGGATTACCCTGGGCTCCTCTTGCTATCATAAATCCGTCGCATCCGGTCTGCTCCTTCATCTTAACAATGTCCTGATAACAGCGGATATCTCCGTTCCCGATTACAGGTATGGAAACAGCCTCTTTTACCTGTCTGATAATATCCCAGTCCGCACTGCCGGAATAATACTGTTCTCTTGTGCGTCCGTGTACGGCTACCGCGGCAGCGCCGGATTCCTGGGCTATGTGAGCGATTTCTGCAGCATTGACATGTTCACTGTCAAAACCTTTGCGGATTTTCACCGTTACCGGCTTTTGAATGGCTTTTACTGTTTTTTCAATGATTTTTCCGGCTAAAACCGGATTTTTCATAAGAGCCGAGCCTTCCTGGTTATTCACAACCTTCGGCACAGGACATCCCATATTAATATCCAGGATATCAAACGGTCGCTCTTCGATTTTTTTAGCCATTTCAGACATTATGTCCGGGTCCGCTCCAAACAGCTGCAGAGATACCGGATGTTCTTTTTCATCAATGGCAAGCAGCGCTTCCGTATTTTTGTTTCGGTACAGGATGCCTTTGGCGCTGACCATTTCCATGCATACAAGCCCTGCGCCCTGTTCTGCGCATAACAAACGAAATGGCAGGTCTGTTACACCTGCCATGGGCCCTAAAATCAGGCTGTTTTTTAAAGTTAAATTACCTATCGTTAATTGTTTCATTACAAATTCCTTATATCCTGTATTTCTTTTTATATTTTCTGCCTGCATTTCCCTGTATCAGTATTCTGCATCAGTTCCGTTTTTATACAGCAGCTGTGCTCTGATTCCGTAATCTGTGCACTGGACTATTTCTGCTTTTCATAAATAAGCCGCATTCCGTGCAGCGTCAGATTTGGGTCGTAAATATCGATGACATCTGTTTCAGAGGCGATTGTTTTGCCCAGACCTCCGGTAGCTACTACTTTGACAGCTTCTCTGGCAAATTCCTCTTTCATATGTCTGACGATATACTCTGTCTGGCCAATCTGTCCGTATACAAGCCCCGCCTGCATGCTGCTGATTGTTTCCTGAGCCAGTATGCTTTTCGGCTTGCAGATTTCGATTTCCGGCAGCTTTGCGGCTTCTTCCCAGAGTGCCTTTGCTGAAGTACGGATACCTGGCGCGATTACGCCTGCAATAAATGCACCGGACGCATCTACAAGATCATACGTAGTTGCCGTTCCGTAATCAATCACAATGACCGGCCCGCCGTACAGCCCGTAAGCTCCTACTGCGTCTACGATACGGTCTGCTCCAATCTGTCTTGGATTTTCTGTTGCAATCCGAATCCCGGTTTTGATACCTGGTGCCACGATAATCGGAGTGACATGGATATATTTGATAATAGCGCTTGTCAGAGAATGCATGACATTGGGTACAACTGAAGATATCACAGCTGCCCGGATGCCGCCGGCTTCAATCTGGCTGTGCTGCAGCAGATTTCTCAAAACAATCCCATACTCATCTGATGTACGGGTTATTTTCGTCGTCAGCCGAAAGGTAGCCTCCAGCCTGTCTCCGTCAAATACGCCTAACGTAATATTGGAATTTCCAACATCTGTTACTAATAGCATTTCCTAGTCCTCCTCAAATTCCTCGCCCAGAAAAAATACTTTGTAAAACATTTCCAATGCTTCTAATAATTCCTGCTTCGTCTGGCGAAGCTGTTTTATTTTCAATACACTTCCGATTTCATCATACAAAAAATCATCTTCTTCGTATTCTGTACGAAATGTCAGATTTCCGTCTCTGTCAAATACAAGCTGCAGAGTGCCTCCGACATCTTCTGTGTACAGTACGCATAATATTTTCAAGTCATTTTGAATTTGTTCCGGCAGATTGCTGAAATCCTCGTTCAGATAAAACTTTTTGGTGTATGCACTGGAACCGCATAATACAACTTCGTCCTGATACATTCGTGCTCCTTATATATAACCATAGATTCCCCGTACAGATACTTCTCCCGAAGATACAAGCCTTCTGGTTTCCCAGGTATCTACAAGCAGTTCTCCTCTGTTTGTAATGCCCCGCGCTGTTCCTTCAAACGCGTCGTTCGGATCTAATACCCTCACCGGCTGGTTCCGGTTTACCATATAAGCATCATACTGCTTTGCAATTTCGCTCAGATCCTCTGTCCGCAGAAAAACATCATAATATGCTTCAAAATATTCGCAGATGCGTTCGATTAAAGCGGCGCGGTTAATTTTAATCCCGAGCTCCATATAAATAGATGTTGCTACATTTTTCAGCTCTTCGGAAAATTCTTCTGTGTGTACATTAATTCCTATGCCAATCACGATATGGTTGACATAATCGGTCTGCGCACTCATTTCCGTTAAGATTCCGCTGACCTTCTTTGCGTTTACAATGATATCATTCGGCCATTTGATACCGACTCTCAGGCCGGATTCGTCTTCAATGCCTCTTGCAACTGCCATTGCTGCCACCAGCGTCAGCATAGATGCGTTATCCGGGTTGATTTCCGGCCGAAGCAGCAGTGTCATTGCAATGCCTGTTCCTGCCGGTGTTTCCCAATTTCTCCCCCTGCGTCCCCGGCCGCATTCCTGACTGTCTGTTACAACAAGTGTTCCGTGAGGCGCTCCTTCCTCTGCAAGCTGCATGGCTTTTGTATTGGTAGAGCCCATAACAGGTTCATAATAAATCGTATTTCCAAGCCATTCCGTCTTGCGAATGCTTTTTAATTCGTTCTCGCTCAGTATATCTGGCGTAGATACAATGTGGTATCCGCGGTTTTGCACCGCCTCTATCTCGTACCCCGTCTGCTTTAGCTGATTTATTGCCTTCCATATTGCGGTGCGGGAAACCCCAAATTTTCTACAGAGATCCTGCCCCGACACGTATCCATCTGATGCCCTAAGTTCTGCTAGTATTCCTGCTTTCATTTTGCTTACCCCATTTCCTGTGAAGACCTGTTATGCATTCTGAATATGCCGTTACTCTAAAGCAGTTACGAACTGAGGTTCTTATCAGCGCGGCATGGTAGCGTACATGACTGCTTTGATGCTGTGCATGCGGTTCTCTGCCTCATCAAATACAACCGACCGGCCGCTCTCGAATACCTCATCAGTAACTTCTAGTTCCTGTAAACCAAATTTTTCATATACCTGCTGACCGATAGTTGTTTTCAAATCATGGAATGCCGGCAGACAATGCATAAATACTGCGCTGTCCTTTGCTGCTGCCATGGTGCTTGCATTTACCTGATATGGTTTCAAATCATTGATCCGCTCCGACCACACCTCCTCTGGCTCGCCCATCGATACCCAGACATCTGTATAAATGACATCCGCGTTTCTGGCTGCCTCTTTTACATCTTCTGTAAGCGTTACACTGGCACCTGTCTGTAAGGCGATTTCTTTACAGGTATGAAACAGTGTTTCATCCGGGAAATATTTTTTATTTGTACATGCGGTAAAATCCATTCCCAGCTTCGCACAGGTTACCATCAGGGAATTTCCCATATTATAACGGGCATCTCCCATATATACAAGCTTAATGCCCTTCAGTCTGCCAAAATGCTCCTTTACTGTCAGCATGTCCGCTATCATCTGTGTCGGGTGAAACTCATTTGTCAGTCCGTTCCATACGGGAACCCCTGCATACTCTGCCAGTTCTTCTACAATTTCCTGGCCGTATCCCCGGTATTCAATTCCGTCGAACATCCTGCCAAGAACTCTGGCCGTATCTGCAATGCTTTCCTTTTTCCCAATCTGGGAACCGGATGGGTCCAGATACGTTACCTGCATGCCCAGGTCATGTGCCGCGACTTCAAATGCACATCTTGTCCTTGTGCTTGTCTTCTCAAAAATCAGTGCGATGTTTCTGCCTGACAGCTCATTGTGGGCAATTCCTTTTTTCTTTTTTTCCTTGAGTTCAGCCGAAAGGTCTATCAGATACAGAATCTCTTCCGGCGTGAAATCAAGCAGCTTCAAAAAATGCTTGCCTTGTAAATTCATTTAAATCCCCGCCTTTCCTCTTAAAGCATTTATTTACGCTCACCTATATGGAAAAACAGATACTGCTTTTCCACATAGCTGAAAATAAACAGCAGCTTTTGCAATCGGCAGATATTTAAAAACCAGTATGAAAGGCAGGAACAGAACAATTCTGCTCCTGCCACTATTGAAATCAGTCGTTCCCTGTCAGTTCAATTTCTCTGTCCCAACTTCAACAATGGATTTTGCTAATCCGGCAACACTCTGAATTTCTGACGGAATAATAATCTTTGTTGCCTTTCCGTCTGCAGCCTTCGCAAAAGCCTCCAGGCTCTTTAACTGCAGTACAGCCGAATTCGGAGCTGCCTCTTTTAAAAAGCGCAGACCGTCCGCGTTTGCCTGCTGTACTTTCAGAATCGCCTCTGCCTGACCTTCTGCTTCGCGAATCATGGCTTCCTTGTGAGCTTCCGCACGCAGAATGGCAGCCTGTTTTTCTGCCTCCGCATCCAGAATCGCCGATTCTTTTTTACCTTCAGCCACAAGAATCGTAGACTTTTTCTCTCCTTCTGCTTTTAAAATTGCCTCTCGCCGTTCTCTTTCGGCTTTCATCTGCTTTTCCATTGCATCCTGAATTGCCTGCGGCGGAATGATATTTTTCAGTTCCACGCGGTTTACCTTGATTCCCCACGGGTCAGTGGCTACATCAAGAGAAGCCCGCATTTTTGTATTAATCGTTTCCCTGGATGTCAGTGTCTCGTCTAATTCCAGATCACCGATAATATTACGCAGAGTCGTAGCTGTAAGATTCTCGATTGCCATAATCGGATTTTCGACACCGTATGCAAACAGCTTCGGGTCTGTAATCTGAAAATATACAACCGTGTCAATCTGCATGGTTACATTATCCTTCGTAATTACCGGCTGCGGCGGAAAATCTACGACCTGTTCCTTTAAAAGCACCCTTTTTGCAACCCTGTCAATAAACGGCGCTTTAAAATGAATCCCTACGCCCCAGGTCGCAAGATATCCTCCCAGTCTTTCAATGACTGCCGCCTGTGCCTGCGGCACAATTTTAATACATGATACAGCTATCAGAAGTACAATGATAAAAAGGATACCCGCTGTAATAAATGTCTGCATATTCTATTCCTCCTGTCTGATATGAATCAGGCGTCCTGATTTGTATTCGCGTCCGGCAGAACACGGCATACAGTCATGCGATACAAGGCACCTGTAATATTAATATGCCTGTAAATTTTCTTTATCATACTATAATTAAACTCAATTTACAACCGTGAAAACATCCAAACTTCCTTAATTATTCATAAAGAGGTCTGCTTTTTTTCGATTTCTGCCAGTAAATGGCACAATAAAAACCGCTGTATCTCTACAGCGGTTCCATTCATTACCATTTATTAATAAAATACATGATTGCCAATGACAAGTCCTGCAGCTCCGTTGACACGGTGGAAGAATTTTGCTCCTCCTGTATTGTCGCTTCCTGCAAGCGCTGCCTGTGCTGCCGATGTACAGTGTCTGTAGTTTCCGTTCGAAAGCGCTCTGGCAAGTGCACCGTTGGCTACCGGTGAAAACTGTCCGTTCTGATATACAACGCTCGAAATCGAATTCGGGAAAGACCCGCTCTTTACCCGGTTCATAACAACCGCGCCTACTGCAACCTGGCCGGCATAGCTTTCTCCGCCTGCCTCACAGAATATGATTGCGGAAAGCAGTGTCAGATCACTGGAAGATACTGATGATGAACTGGCAGCTGCGGTGCCTGCTGAGGATGACGATGCAGATGAAGAGGATACTGACCTGACAGAAGCCATCTGCTCTGCCTTCCTCTGTGCTTCGATTAATGCACGCTCTTCTTCGATTGAAATTGCCTGGCCGGTACCAAGACCGACTTTTACAAATTCCTCAGCAACATATCCTTTCAGGCTGTTTACTTTTACAGTTACCCAGCCGTCTTTTTTCTTTGCCTTTGTACAGACTAACAGCTTATCGCCTTCAAAAGCCGCATCCAGGGCAATTGCGTTTTCACTTGCGTTTTTGCGGATGCGAAGTCCGTCTGCCTGAACAGTCGCATAGATTTTACAGATTTTCTTTGCCAGCTTCTGAGCCTTTGCACCATATACGCAGTATTCGTTTTTTACATAGCCTGTAACAGAACCCGATTTAATTTTCGTCCATTCACGGCCTTTTTTAATCACTTTGGCTACATCGCCTTTACGAAGCTTTCCTGCAACGCCGGAATTTTCATTGGATGCCTTGCGGATATTTAAATAATCATCGACATCTGCCATAAGCTTGTTTTTCCATTGCTTTGCGGTTTCAGCCTGCTTTATTTCTTTTGCAGCAGCTTTTTTTGCTTCTTTTGCTTTTTTTTCTGCTTTTGCTTTCTCTTTTTTTTCTTTATTCTTATCCTGGGTATCTTTTTCTTTATTATTTTCTTTTTGTGTATCTTCTTCTTTTTCAGATTCTTTTTCTTGCGTATCCGCAGCAGCTGAATCCTCATCTGCTATCATTTCTTCCGGCAATACGGCATCCTGTCCGTTCATTTCTTCTGCCCGTTCCCCAGTAAATAAATTCGGAACAGAAGCTGGTGCAGCGGCCGATACACGGTCTGCTTCAAGTTTTTCAATAGAGAATTTCTGAAAACCGTCTCCCTGCTGATCATCCTGATTCAATACTGCCATAACGCCTGACGTTTGATTTTCTGTAATCTGGATTGTTTCTTCGGTCCGCATTATCTGTGGTTGGGAAAAGGCAACTGTACATGCAATTACCCCCGCCGCACCAGCAGCAGTCATGCCCTGTATCAGTCTCTTGTTTCCTCGCATAATAATAAACCTCCGTTTTTTCCATGAATAAAACTTTATTTTTTAATTACGTATTTGTTTATTTTATTCATTTTTTATTACATTTGTTACAACTTTGTTACGCTGTGATTCTATCACTTTGTAACAGATTTGTCAAATTTTTTTTGAAAATTTTTTGGGAAAGTTTTGGGGATGGTGTGGGAGGGGGGTTTTTAGGGGATTTTTTGAGGGGGGGGGGAGTTTGGCTGCGCGGACGCCGGGTGACGGGAAGATGCACTGGCTTCCGGCTCCGGCTCCGGAATGTTAAGAATCCCTAAGTATTCTGCATTTACGCTGTGGCTGCGGACGGACGC
>CANDJC010000183.1 GCA_947384955.1 uncultured Eubacterium sp.
CGGGGCCACAGCGTAAATGCAGAATGCTTAGGGATTCTTAACATTCTGGAGCAGCTGCAGGAAGACCGTGCAAATCCCCTCTCCCGGCGTCCGAAGAGCCACGATGCCTCCCCCGTTCTGAACTGTTACGGACTTGTAAGATATAAGATATCTGATAATAAGAAAAATGTTGACAAAAAAGGTCTAACGTATTAAACTCAAAGAAAAGAGAGTTTAATACGTTAGACCTTTTTGAAAGGAGGATATGCATGGCAGTACCAAAAATTTTTGAGAGTGAATACCGGTTTTGTGAAATACTGTGGGAGCATGAGCCGGTGGCGAGCAGCGAGCTTGTCCGTTTGTGCAATGAAAAGCTGGAGTGGAAAAAATCAACAACGTATACCGTTATCAGGCGGTTAGCAGAAAGAGGTGTTTTAAAATCTGAAAATGCAATTGTTACATCGCTCGTTTCGAAAGAAGATGTGCAGTCAGCTGAAAGTGAAGAAGTGGTTAAAAAGACATTCTCTGGCTCTTTGCCAAGTTTTGTAGCGGCATTTACCCGCAGAAAAAAGCTGACTCAGAAAGAGATACAGGAGATTATGCAGATTATAGATGAACATAAGGATTCGTCAGCAGATTATAAGATGGAAAAATGAAAGGAAAATGGGTGAAGGATATGAATATTATGCCAATAGCTGCAGTAAATCTGCAGGAATTACTGTATGGTGAGAATGAGATTCTGGAATCTATGTTTTTAAGTGTTTTCGACAGAGCAGTCTCGGCTTCTTATCTGATTGCAGCTGTTATCCTTGTGCGTTATCTGCTTCGTAATTCGCCTAAAAATTTCCGCTTTATCCTTTGGATTATGGCAGGAATCCGTCTTGTATGTCCTTATTCTATAGAATCGGTGCTGAGTCTTGTACCTGTACGGCAGCATATAGATACATCGGTCATGCATATGCGCAGGGTTCAGATTGATACAGGCATTCCGGCTCTCAGCGATACAGTCAGCCAGTATTTTCAAGGGCATGAGCTTCCTGTTACAGACAGCGCGAATCCGCCGCTTGCATTTATTATTTTTGTCTGTGCTAGAATATGGATTGCCGGAGTAATCATTTTGACCGGATATCTGCTGTGCAGCTGGATATTGTTAAAACGAAAATTAAGAACGGCAGTGCCTCATGAAATCAATATGAATGGGAATCGTGTAAAAATATATTATAGCAGCCAGGCGGAGTCGCCATTTCTATTCGGATTATTTCCGGCTAAAATTTATATGCCTTTTTCTGTTTCCAGTGAGGATATTGTTTATGTGACAGCACATGAATCTATGCACAAAAAACGAAAAGATTATCTTATAAAGCCGGCCGGATATCTGATTCTGGCATGTTACTGGTTTCATCCGCTTGTGTGGACAGCTTACTTTTTGATGTGCCGGGATATGGAATTTGCCTGTGACGAAGCAGTGATACGGACTCTTGGAGCAGAATCCAGAAAAGAATATTCCAAAGCGCTGCTTTCCTGTTCTATTAAAGCGAAGCATATTGCAGCATGTCCGACAGCTTTTGGGGAGTCACACATAAAAGAACGCATTAAAAGCGTACTGAATTATAAAAAACCAGCAGTGCTCGGGGTAATATCAGCAGCAGTGCTTTGTGCAGCTGTTACAGTCTGTTTTATGACGCAGAAGAAGGAAGTAACAGATGCTGTAGCACAGAATGAGTATCAGAATGAAAAAGTAAATGCTGCTGCGCAAAAAGGGAATCCGAATGAGGAAACAAATGCCGGCACGCAAAAAGGGAATCTGAATGAAGAAATAATTGACGGCGCGCAAAATGGAATACTGGACGAAGAAACAAATGCCAGCGCACAAAATGGGAGTCTGGATGAAGATGCGGTTCAGGAATCAGCTGCTTTTGAGGAAAATGAATCAGAGTTTATGGATAAGAAAGAATTAAATCTGTATCTGGAAGAGACACCGATTCAGGAAGCTGCAGGGACAGCCGGCATAGGCAGTTATTTTTCAGAACCGCATGAAGAACAGGAATTTTCGGTTATGGAAGCAGACCTGGATACAGACGGGTATCCTGAAAAGATTGTTATGAGCGATTTGGGATATAATGGAGGAGACGGAGGATATAAAATTGAAGTTTTTCGGCTGAAAAACGGAACAGAAGAAAAGATTCCGCTTCCAGATGGTTATGAAGAAGAAACAGGTTTTCCTTTTTATATGGAATGGAGCGGCAGAGAGGCCAGTCTGTCTATGCCGGATAAAACGAAAATGTATTTTTCGCAGACGCAGATTCTGGATATTTATCGGAATAAGGGAGATGCACAGCAGATTATCTCTGATATGAATACAGATGGCATGTATTTAGAAAATGCTTCTGATGCAGTCAGCGGCTTTACAGTTGTAGAAGATGCAGAAGACCACAGGCCGGTTTTGGTTTTAAAACAGTATCTGATGGGATATCTGGGCCATGCGGACTGTTTTGGGTATGCGGTTTCTTTTTTGAAGCTTCAGGAGGATAATACGTGGGAAACAGAGTTTGCGTATTTACCAGAGTAATTTTATTGACATAAGAGCCGGGAGGCTGTCGCAATAAGCTTTTACCATACAATATATAGTATACAATGTGGTGTATTGTTACAATATTTTGTCTGGCTGTTCCTTAATGCGACAGCCCTTTTTTAGCGCAGGAAAGGAGTTTTTTTCGAATCAGGAACTTTGGATTTAAAATAAAAAACTGCAACGAACACTAAAATTCTGCGTTTATATTAGTAAAGGATACCTGAAAGCGCATGATGATAACCAGAGGGAGGTAAAAAGTATGAAAAGACGAATCATAACAGCATTGCTGCTCATAACATCTTTCGTGCATACAGGATGCAGCCTGCAGACAGTGCAGAGCAGGTCTGACACGGTCCAAATCCATGCGAAAGAACTGACAAAGGATGCCGGTACCGGGATAAATCTCGATTATAGCAGACAGTCCATGGACCCGGTATGGAAGTTTGCATATCAGCTTCTTGCATATAATATGGAAGAAACGAATCCGGTTTTTTCACCTGTTTCGGCATATATTGCCTTATCCATGGCAGGAAACGGTGCAGAGGGGAAAACAAAACAGGAATTTTCAAATGCTCTGGGCGCAGATATGATGTGCATACCGGATACACTCATGAAAACACTGCCTCAGAAAGACGAAAATCTGAAGCTTACCATGGCAAATTCTGCATGGATAGATGAGTCGTTTACAGCAAAGAAGGAATGGCTTGGAACGATGAGAAGCCTGTTCGATGCCCGGGTGTATCAGGCAGATTTAGATACAAAGAAGACAATGAAAGACATTAACGTGTGGGTTTCGAAAAATACAAATAAAATGATACCCGAGCTTTTAAATCAGCCTTTAAAAAGCAGCACAAAGCTGGCTCTTATCAATACTGTGTATTTTCGGGCAGACTGGATGCAGCAGTTTGATGCACAAAGCACATCAGATGGAATATTTCATATGGACGACGGTACGCAGACAAAAGCTTCTATGATGCATGCTTTGCATGAAGACTGCGATTATTTAAAAGATGATACCGCAGAAGGCGTAATTCTTCCATACAAGAACAGCCGCTATGCATTTGCGGCGGTAAAGCCGCTTGGAAAAGAAAGCATACGTGAATGGCTGGAAGCATACTCTTACAAAAAGCTGAACAGACTTATTAAAAAAGCAAAAAAGGAAGATGTCAGTCTTGGTCTTGTGAAATTTACAGCAAAAAGCAAAAAGGAATTAAATGACAGTCTGAAAGAGATGGGAATCAGACAGGCATTTGATGCAGGAAAAGCGGATTTTTCTTCTCTTGGAAAAACGAAGGATGGGCAGAACCTGTATATCAGCCTTGTGCTGCAGGAAGCGGTTATCAAAACAGGAGAAAAGGGGACGGAGGCTGCGGCTGCGACAATTGTGGAGGCGGATGGCGGAGGAGCTGCGCAAATGCATACATTTCTTCCTGTTACATTTGACAGGCCTTTCCTGTATATGATTCTGGATATGGACAATCATGTACCGGTATTTATAGGGATTCTGGAGAAACCGTGAAAAGTGATGGGACAGACAGCAGGAGATGAATGCCCGATGCCGGGAGAGAGTCAAAAAACAGATGACTTTTTCCGTAAAATCCGTTAAAATATCCAAAAAGGAAGAAGGCAGGTCATTTTATATATGGAAACAAAAGAAATATTAAAAAAAGTGCAGTCTGGCGAATTATCGATAGAAGAAGCGGAACAATTTTTTCGGAGACAGCCTTTTGAGGAAATGGGCTTTGCAAAGCTGGATACCCATCGGAAAATCCGCTCTGGATTTTCCGAAGTGATTTTCTGCAGCGGCAAGGCGGACGAATATCTGCTACAGATTTTTTCAAAGCTGTATGAGCAGGACGGGGAAGTATTTGGGACAAGGGCGTCGAGGGAACAGTATGAACTGTTGAAAGAGAGATATCCGCAGACAATTTATGACCCGGTGTCTAAAATCATAAAAATAGAAAAAGAAGGCAGAGTGAAAAAAGGGATGGCAGCAGTCTGCACAGCCGGAACGGCAGATATACCGGTGGCAGAGGAAGCCGCCCAGACAGCAGAGTATTTTGGAACCGATGTGGAAAGGATTTATGATGTGGGAGTCAGCGGGATTCACCGTCTTTTGTCAGCGCTGGATGTGATACAGCAGGCGAACTGCGTAGTAGCGGTGGCGGGGATGGAAGGGGCTTTAGCAAGCGTGCTCGGCGGACTTGTGGATAAGCCGGTGATTGCCGTACCGACATCGATTGGATACGGGGCTTCTATGAATGGCCTGTCTGCACTTTTGACGATGATTAATTCCTGTGCGAACGGAATCGCGGTTGTAAATATCGATAACGGATATGGGGCCGGCTATATGGCAGCACAGATTAATCGTCTGGCGGTAAAGGAATAAATAAAAAGAGTCCTGCCTTAACTGCGCAAGACTCTTTTTTTAAATTGGAGGTAGGATGTATTTTTTAGAAAGTACCGTACATCTGCACAGTACAATAAACGGAGAGCATGGGATTCGAACCCACGGTGCGTTAATAGCACACGGCTTTTCGAGAGCCGCACCTTAAACCGCTCGGACAACTCTCCAGAATTAATGAAAATTTAATAAGCTGTATCAATTATACCATAAACTTCCATAATTGCAAGAAAAATTCTTAATTCCTTATCCCACATTTCATGTTATCTATAACAGTTCGGGCAGGATGTCCGTCAATATGTAAAAATTCTTTTATAATTGCTGTAAAAATCTGTTTATAAACTGTTCAGAACGTAAATAAATGGTGTCATTTACTGCTGATTCTTGGGAAAATAGTCCTCCCTTGAATAGATTTCACGGTATTCTTTGGGCGACATTCCAAATTCTTTCTTAAATGCACGGAAAAAACTGGAATAATCTCTAAAACCGCACATCAGGCAGGTATCTCCGATGGATGTACTGCCCGGCAGAGCATCCCGGCAGAGCAGCAGTCTTTTTTTTGTGATAAACTGGTGTACAGAAATCCCAAGATTATCTTTAAATACATGTGCGATATGGTATTTACTTACATAAAATTCTTTTGCAAGCAGTTCTAAAGAAAGATTTTCATCTAAGTGAGCTTCGATATACTGCAGCAGATTCTGGTACAAGGCCTGTTCTTCGTGCGGTGTCTTCGGGTGCTTTGATTCATAAATCGTACGGTTCAGGTGCAGAATCAGGTCGCTGACGCAGAGCGCGACTTTAGCTTCTTTGCCGAAGCGCTCAGAATGGCTTTCTTCGATTAACTGAAAGATTTTGGCCTGCAGGGCTTTAAAAGCGAGCATGTCATAATGAAAAATATATTCTTCTGTCTGGCGGACATGCTGTATCAGGTATAAATAATCAGGTGAAATGAAAGCAAGCTCATCAAAATATTTCTGGCTGACCCAGAATACAAATCTTCTGTAAGGAGCGCCGCTGCCGAGCAGACTGGCATAATGCGCGATACCCGGAGGAATTAAAATGATATCCCCGCATTTTAAAAAGTATTCCTTTCCGTGAATGTGAATGGATACACTGCCTTCCAGGAAAAAATAAAATTCAAAATGGGTGTGGGCATGGCTGTCTACATGATAGGCATGGCTGTCTGTATAATAATATATTTCAAAATCTTTGGACAGCATATGCTGGCGCTGGCTGAAAGCAGTCTGTAAATTTTTTTTCAATTGGATTCTCCGCGCTGTTATGAAAAATACAAATATTTTTTGTGTATATTGAATAGTATAACAGCATACCGCAATTTTTGCAATGTAAACAACAACTATTTCAATTGGATTTATTCGAAACTGATTGTATAATATTACCAGATTCAGGTTTTCAGGATGATATTGTAAATTGAAAGGAGAAGAGAAAGTATGAAATTATGTGAACAGGGACTGGAAAACAAAAAACAGTGGGAGCAGGCAGGCTATCAGCTGCCTCAGTTTGACCGAAAAGCAGTGACGGATGCGACAAAAGAAAATCCATTCTGGATACATTTCGGTGCAGGAAATATTTTCCGTGCATTTCAGGCAAATGTTGTGCAAAATCTGCTGAATCAGGGCGAACTGGACAGGGGACTTGTAGTTGCAGAAGGGTTTGATTACGAAATTGTACAAAAAATGAACCGCCCGCATGATGATTATTCGATTCTTGTTACACTCAAAGCAGACGGCAATGTTGAAAAAACGGTTGTCGGCAGTGTTGTGGAATCCTGTATTCTGGATTCTGAAAATGCAGCAGAATATGACAGATTAAAAGAGATTTTCAGCAAAGATTCTCTGCAGATGGTATCCTTTACGATTACTGAAAAAGGATACAGCCTTGTAAATGGCAAAGGCGAGATGCTTCCTTCCGTAGAAGCAGATTTTGCAGCCGGCCCGCAAAAGCCGCAGAGTTATATCGGAAAAGTAGCTTCCCTGCTGTATACCCGTTATCAGGCAGGAGAAAAACCAGTGGCTATGGTCAGCATGGATAACTGCTCCCATAATGGGGATAAGCTCTATGCAGCAGTCAGCGCATTTGCTGAAAAATGGACGGAAAACGGTACGGCAGAAGACGGATTTCTTCCATATATAAATAACAAAGAAAAAGTAACGTTCCCATGGTCCATGATTGATAAGATTACTCCGCGTCCGGATGCTTCGGTAGAAGCAATTTTAAAAGCTGACGGGGTAGAAGGGTTAGAGCCGGTCATTACTTCCAAAAATACCTACGTCGCTCCATTCGTGAATGCGGAAGAATGCGAATATCTGGTAATTGAAGACGCGTTTCCAAACGGCCGCCCGGCGCTTGAAAAAGGCGGACTGATGTTTACAGAGCGGGAAACTGTGGATAAAGTGGAGAAAATGAAGGTCTGCACCTGTTTAAATCCGCTTCATACAGCGCTTGCGGTATTTGGATGTCTGCTTGGTTATGAAAAGATATCGGATGAAATGAAAGATGCGGAACTGAAAAAGCTGGTAGAAACAGTGGGTTATACAGAAGGACTTCCGGTTGTTGTAAATCCGGGTGTATTAGACCCGAAAGAATTTATCGATACGGTATTGAATGTACGTATTCCGAATCCTTTTATGCCGGATACACCGCAGAGAATCGCTACCGATACTTCACAGAAGCTGGCTATCCGTTTTGGGGAAACGATTAAGGCGTATCAGGCATCTGAAACCCTGGATGTGGCAGATTTGAAGCTGATACCGCTTGTGTTTGCAGGGTGGCTGCGGTATCTGATGGCAGTTGATGATGAAGGCAGGAAATTCGAACTCAGCCCGGACCCGCTTTTGGATACGGTGTGCCCTTATGTAGCTGAGTTTGGGCTGGGAGAGAAGGATGATGTGGAGAGTGCGTTAAAGCCGGTTTTGGAAAATGAAAAGATTTTTGGGGTGAATCTTTATGAGGCTGGAATGGCAGAGAAGGTGTGCGGGTATTTCAGGGAGATGACGGCTGGCAGAGGGGCTGTGCGTGATGTATTGAAGAAGTACGTGTAAGCGGATTTCTTTGTGGGAAGCAGTTTTGAGTGGGAATGATGGGGATGTCTGATTTTTAGTGCTCTGGTTTTGAAAATTTTTTTGATGGGGGATGGTGTTTTTTTGAGTGGGACGCCGGAGGGAGGAGATGTCTGCTTTCTGATGTTCCGCTTCCGAAAAGCAGGAAGTTCT
>CANDJC010000184.1 GCA_947384955.1 uncultured Eubacterium sp.
CTGCGGCTGCTCCAGAATGTTAAGAATCCCTAAGCATTCTGCATTTACGTTGTGGCCCCGGACGGGACGCGGCACCCAGTTCGCCCTGGCTTACAGCCATAAGCTAAAGGTGCCGCTTCGGCTTCGCCGCCTGGTTATAGAGCAGAATGCTAAGGGATTCTAAACATTCTTCCAATGCCGCAGGAAGACCGCGCAAATCCCCTCTCCCGGCTGGTTTTTGGCTGACGTTACATGAGAATCCCGTGTGTGGGATGGATACTTTCAGGCGGCAGTTCGCTGGCTGTTTTCTGTCATAGGAAGATTGGGCAGATTACCGGCGGATTGTCATGTAAGGCCTGTCATAACCAGCCGGCTGGCTGAATGTATGCCGCTTTTCTTAAAAATCAGCCATAATCAGCCGGTGCATCTTTCCGTCACCCGGCGTACGAGCAGCCATCCCCTCCCCATGACCTGCTTTTTTTTATACCATTTTGAAAAAGATAGATAAAACAGATGAAAACATGCTCCCGTTATGCTATAATCAGCTTCATGAAAAACATTCACTGATTTACAGGAGGCTCCCGTCATGGCGCTATATTTAAATACAAATGCCGCGTTGAAAGATTTTCAGATGCTTAGAAACGATAAATATTTTGTTGACAAGTCAGGCATTATACGAAAGATAAGTGAACGGATTCATACCAAAAAACGGTATCTGTGTATCACAAAACCGCGCCGTTTTGGAAAAACATCGATTCTGAATATGCTGGGGGCATATTTTGGAAAAGCATATTCCTCAAAAGAGCTGTTTGACGGGCTTGAAATCAGTAAAAGTGAAAATTATGATATGCATCGAAATCAGTACAGTATCATCAGTTTTTCGTTAAATGAACTGCCAGGAAAAGGAAATACGTACCAGGATTATATAGCCAGGTTTACGTTTAACATAGAGCATGATATCCGGGAGGCTTATCCTGAACTGCGTGGCAGAGAGTATGAGAGCCTGCCTGATCTTCTGACTGCGACAGGGGATGAATTTATTTTTATGCTGGATGAATGGGATTATATTTTCAGCCATGGACTGTACCGGGAATATCAGAATGACTTTTTGGAATTTCTAAGAAATCTGCTCAAGGACAGACCGTATGCGGCGCTTGTATACATGACAGGGGTTCTTCCAGTCACAAAATACAGTTCTGGTTCTGCACTGAATATGTTTATGGAGTATACTATGCTGCATGACCCGGTATTTGAAAAATATTTTGGCTTTACGCAGGATGAGGTGGAAGGGCTGTGTACAAAGCAGAATAAACTGACGGCTGCTGAAATATCGGAATGGTATAACGGATATACGGCATCGGATGGTACAAAGCTTTATAATCCGCGTTCTGTTGTCTGTGCTTTGGAAGATGAATGCTGCCAGAGTTACTGGACCAGAACTGGCAGGATGGATGAGGTGCTGTTCTTTTTGAAGTATAATATTGGTGAAGTAAGAGATGATGTTATTAAAATGGTCAGCCATATGCCTGTCAGAATCGAAATCAAAAAGGAGTATGCAGCCGGACAGGAGAAACCTGTGAACCGGAAAGAAATCTATGCAGCAATGATTATTTACGGGCTGCTGTCTTATCATGACGGAGTGCTCTGCATCCCGAATAAAGAGCTGATGACTGAGTTTGAGAATGCACTGGAAGATGAAGATTTTGGCTATGTGTCCAGTCTTGTCCAAAATTCGCAGGAAGTGCTGAATGCTACGCTAAATAAGAACGGGGATGCAGTGGCAGCTTATCTGCATGATATCCACAACAGCGAAATTCCGATACTGAAATACAATGATGAGAACAGCCTTTCCTGTGTTGTAACACTTGCTTATCTTTCAGCCAGAAACAAATATCGAATCGTACGGGAAGAAAAAAGCGGGAAAGGATTTGCAGATTTCATTTTCTATCCGAGAAGAAAACATCTGCCAGGTATGATACTGGAGTTAAAGGCTGGCGGTACACCGGAAGCAGCCGTTAAACAGATTCAGGAGAGGGAATATTGCGAAAAACTGAAAAAAGAAGGTGTAGAACAGATTCTTATTGCAGGTATCTGTTATGATACCGCAAAAAAGCTGCATCAATGTAAGATTGTTGAGCTTTAGAAGTGAAAAACTGCAAACGAAAAAACATAATTATGGAAAACAAAATTTCAAAACGCATGCAGATAACAGCAGTGATACTGCTATTCTGCCTTATAACATGTACAGCCTGTACCGGGAAAAACATACCGGATTATCATGATAACTATGAAAATTATACTGCAGACAGCACGGATAAACTGTCTGTATCGGAAAGAGCCAGAGCGCTTCTTCCTAAAAAGCTGATAAAAATCGGATTTGTCCAGGTTGGACATGAATCGGACTGGCGGATTGCGGCAACAAAATCCTGCCAGGAAGCTTTTTCGGAAGAAAACGGATATGAGCTGCTGTTTGTGGATGCAGATAACGACCCGCGGGTTCAGGTGGATGCGGTAAGAAAATTTATCCGGGAGCAGGTGGATTATCTTATTATTGACCCGGTTCTGACTACCGGATGGACAGCTGTGCTGAAGGAAGCATATCATGCAAAGATCCCGGTTATTCTGCTGGACCGCACGATTGACTGCAGCAAGCGTTATTATTATGCATGGTTCGGCTCAGATTTTGTTCAGGAAGGCGAGCTGGCGGGCCAGTGGCTTCAGAGTTATTTAAACAGGCAGGGAAGGGGCGCCGATAATATCAATATTGTGACAATTAACGGAACCGACGGGGCTTCTGCACAGCTGGGACGTACCGAAGGCTTTGCGCGCTATTTAAAGCGTCACAGCGAATGGAACCTGCTGGCCGAGGAATGCGGGGATTTTACGGAAAGCGGCGGCCGAATGGTGATGGAACAGTATCTGGAAACATATGAAAAAATTGATGTGGTCATCTGCCAGAACGACAATGAGGCTCTGGGAGCATGCGCCGCTATGGATGCAGCCGGTGTTTCTTATGGGAAAGACGGCGATGTGATACTGATTTCCTTTGATGCCACAAGAGCCGGTCTGGAAGCTGTTATGGAGGGAAAGATTAATGCCGACTTTGAATGCAATCCGCTTTCCCCGCCTTATGCCGCAGAAGCTGTCAGGCAGCTGGAAGCCGGGATAAAACGAAAGGAAAAGGATTACTATCTGCCGGAAGAATGTTTTACGTCAGATGAACATCCGATGATTCTGATAACCGGAGACGGCAGGAAACAGATGCTGAATGTCACACGCGAAATACTGAAAGAACGGATGTATTAAAAAGGATATACGAAAGCAGACTGAAAAAACGACCCGCTTTCGCAGACCGTTCTTTCGAGGAGTTAGTTATGAAATATTTAATCTATGATTAATGGAGTAATTGTTAGTCGAAGCCGGCGGCTATGCGCGCGCTTTGTCCGCCGTCAGCTTCATTTGATAGTAAAAAGTATACCCTGAAAATGTGTCCGAAGTATGTCAAAAAGCTAAAAGAAAAATAAATTAATTCTTAATAATTCTAAAAATACCCATTCTCTGCGATTACTTTTTTATACCAGTAAAAACTGTCCTTCGGCATCCTTTGGTAAGTCCCGCTTCCGTCATCTTTCTTATCCACATAGATGAATCCATACCGTTTGCGCATTTCCCCGGTTGTAAACGATACTGGGTCAATGCAGCCCCAGACAGTGTAGCCGATTACGTCCGCCCCGTCTTCATCCACGGCTTTTACCATCTCCCGGATATGGTCAGACAGATAGGCAATCCGGTTGTGGTCATGAATCTGTCCGTCTTCTATGACATCTTCATACCCGAAACCGTTTTCTACAATAAACAGCGGCAGCTCGTAGCGGTCAGAATACTGGTTCAGTACATACCGCAGCCCTTTCGGGTCTATCGTCCATCCCCACGGTGTCATTGCAAGGTACGGATTTTCCACTGCGTCAGCGCTTGCTGCCAGGTCGTTGCCCAGCTTTTTGATTTTAGCATCGGCACTCATCACGCTGCTCAGATAGTAGCTGAAGCCGATATAGTCTACACACCCGTTTTTTATGATTTCCAAATCCTGCTGTGTGATATCCAGCTGATACCCCCGCCGTTCCCATTCCTTTTTCACATAAGACGGATAATGTCCTCTGGCATGTACATCCGTAAAAAGCAGATTTTTCCGGTCTTCTTTTTGTGCCAGCAGTACATCGTCAGGATTGCAGCTGTATGCATAAACAGGCGTTGCCGCTGTCATGCATCCAATCTGAAAATCCGGGCAGATTTCATGTCCTTTCTGAACAGTCAGCGCACTTGCCACAAACTGATAATGGGCTGCCTGATACACTGTTTTCAGACGGTCTTCTCCGTCCTGAAACAATATGCCGGAGTTGGTAAATGCATAAATCGGATTTGTCAGTATCATCTGGTTATTGATTTCATTAAATGTCATCCAGTAAGTCACTTTCTGTTTATAGCGCTCCATCACAGTAACCGCAAAACGGACAAAGAAATCAATCAGCTTCCGGCTGCGCCATCCGCCATATTTTTCTACAAGCGCATAGGGCATCTCAAAATGTGACAGCGTAATAACCGGCTGAATCTGATATTTCAGCAGTTCATCAAAAAGACGGTCATAAAACTGCAGCCCTTCTTCGTTTGGCTGTGTTTCATCGCCATTTGGAAAAATACGGCTCCACGCAATACTGGTACGGAAGCATTTAAAACCCATTTCTGCAAACAGACGGATATCCTCTTTGTAATGCTCATAAAAACGGATTCCTTCATGATTGGGATAATATTCACCCGGCAGTACACCGTTTGTAATTCTGCGCGCCTTTGTTTTGCTTCCGCCCGTCATCACATCCGCAATGCTCAGTCCCCTGCCTCCAGACAGATAAGCGCCCTCAACCTGGTGGGCGGCTACTGCGCCGCCCCATAAAAAATCTTTTCTCATTTTAACACACACTTCCTTCCTATATTTTAATGGATAACCTGGTAAATTTTCTCTCCTGCTTTTACCGGCCCCTGTTTCAGTATTCTGATATCCTGAAAGTCATCCGCGTTCGTAACCAGCACCGGCGATACGAGCTGGCAGCCTTTAGACTGAATAAAGTCCATATCAAACCGCAGCAGCGGCTGGCCTTTTTTCACATTCGCTCCCTCTTCCACCAGCACTTCAAAGCCCTGGCCTTCCAGCATTACCGTATTTAAACCTACATGAATCAGCAGCTCCGCACCGTTTTGCGTGGTAAGGCCGACTGCATGCTTTGACGGAAATACCAGAGATACGAGTGCATCACAAGGCGCTGTGACGATTCCCTGCGACGGGCGGATTGCAATGCCCAGTCCGGCAACGCCGCTTGCAAATACCTCGTCTTCCACATCCTGCAGAGCAATGGCTTCTCCGGTAAGCGGTGCGTAAATATCGGTCTTTTGTTCTGCTCCGCCCTGCCCTTCGGATTCTGCCGCATCATCCGCATGGCCCGTCTGTCCCGCATGCGTTTTATCCGCTTTCTGCGTTACCCGCGAGTCATTCACTGCATTCTCAGCCTGCACATCCTGCGCTGTATGCCCTGCTGCCTGAGCCGAACCGGAAGCGGTATCATCTGCGGCTTCAAAATCCGCTTTGTCCTGCGGCGTAATACCCCAGAAATAAGTCAGCACAGCGCCGCTTACAAGCGCAGCCATAATTCCCGCCAGATATCCGGCAAACGGCGAATATGTCCGCATTGCCAGTGAAAAAATATTGTGAAATACATACGCATCACAGGTTACATGAAACGCTCCGTTAATAGCTCCGCCAATGCCGCTGGCTATTCCGACAATCGCCAGAAGCCTTTTATAATTCATAATAATACCGTAAAGAATCGGTTCTGTCACACCAGCCAGAATCCCGGTCAGAATCGTAGGCCCCGCAATATCCCGCATTTTGGAATGCCTTTTTGCCTTAAGGTATGCGCCGGCTGCAATGCCGATTTCTGCAAATACTGCGCAGACACAGACTCCTTCGATAATATCCCCGCCAAAATCATTCAGATTTTGAAGTGTAATCGGCGTAAATCCCCAGTGAAGGCCGAGCAGCGTCAGGAACGGATAAGCCGCGCCCAGAATCAGACCCGCGATGACCTGATTAAAGTCAAACAAAATCATAACCACATCGGACACTTTACCCGCCAGTGTCGTACCAAACGGCCCAAACAAAATGACCGTAAACGGAACCATCAGCATAATACACAGCATCGGAACGAGAAACAGCTGCAGCTCCTGCCTGATGATTTTTTTCAGTCCCTTTTCCAGATAGCTGTATACAATCACTGCGATAAAAATAGGAAATATCGTCGAAGCATAATCAATCGGTGTCACGCTGATTCCTAAAAAATTCACATTTTCCGCTTCTAAAAGCCCGGTAAAATTCGGCTCCAGCAAAGCTGCTCCAATGCCGCCTCCCACATAGGCATTCGCCCCAAACTGCTTTGCCAGTGTGATTCCGAGGAAAATCGGCAGAAAGTAAAATACCGCATTTCCTGCCGCTGACAAAATCAGATAGGTCGAATCCTCATATCCCATAATGCCAAACTCCGTAAATACCGTAAGCAGTGCTTTGACCATGCCCGCTCCTGCTAACAGCGGGATAAGCGGAGAAAAGGCCCCGGATATGATTTTCATCACACGGTCCATAACGCTTCCCTGTTTTGCTTCTTCCTTTTGGCCGCTTCCAGCCCCGGCAATATTTGCAGCAGACTGAATTGCCACAAAATAATCATGCACCGCCGGACCGATAACAACCTGATACTGTCCGCCGCTGATTACTACCTGCAGGACATACGAAAGCTTCGTAAGCGCCTCCTTATCTGCCTTTCCTTCATCTTTCAGCTCAAACCGCAGCCTGGTCGCGCAGTGCACAAGGCTGTTAATATTCGATTCGCCGCCCACATATTTTACGATTTGTTTTGCTTCGTCTGAATACTTCATGAAAGCTTCCCCCTTTTTTTATTTTTATGCCCAAAAAACAAAATGACCCAGTACAGCAGAAAAGCGCTTCCTGCTGCATCTGAGTCATGCCTGGCCGTACCAGTAACACCCGTATTTAATTTAAATTAATCCGGTTCAGATGAAGGGTCAGATACAAAACCTCGCCTTCACTGACATCCCAGCCATAAGTCTGATGCAGAAACCGGGAAATTTTCAGGGCACATTTATAATCTCCCGGACATTTCTCCGCAATCACACGCGCTATTTCAATATCCATTTTCAGGACTTCGCCGCGCATCTGTCTGCGCACAAAGTAACGTACATGGGTAATAAACCGGCTTACATCAAAGTTATCCTCACTGAATTCTCTTCCGTAATGGAGTTTGCTGATGTTCAAAATATTCTGAATGATTTTCGTGCACATCAGCGTCTCTTCCATGTCATTTTTACTCTGGCTGGCATTGATAAAATGAAGCACGATAAATGCCGCCTCCTGTTCGGGTATGTCATAGCCGGTTTTCTTTCGAAGCCTTGCTACCACTTCCTTCGCAAACTGATATTCCTTTGGATAAATAAGCCTGATATCCCACTCCAGAGGTGTTCCAAAATAAAGCCCGTTTTTTGCGCGTTCCAGCATCAGCCCGAGATGGTCTGATAAAGTCAGCAGAATACTGTCATTGCACTGGTAACCAAGCCGTTCTTCCCCTTTGCGAATGATGCTGCTGGCCAGTTCCACATCACTCAGGGTAATCCGCTTCAGAAGGCTGTCAAAATCTTTTCTGCCGCTCTTTCCTTCCAGCACATATCGCTTCTCAACGAGAGAATCCTGTATCGGCTGCCCGGGCTTTAAATTGTACGCAAGGCCTCTGCCCATAACGACCATTTCCTTTTTCTGATGGTCCCTTGCAAGAGCAACATTGTTATTCAGCGCCTTTATCAGCTGCATGGCTATCTGTTACCTCCTTATCTGCTTTCTTTTGCTGCAAACACAAAAAGGCATGACAAAAAAGTATGCACTTTGTACATCTTTCAGTCATGCCTGCTTCACCAGTAACACTCTGGTAATATCATACCTGTATGATGGGAGTTTGTCAAGATGTTTTTTGTTTTGTTTTTTTTCGCTGGCCCCTCGGACGCCGGGAGAGGGGATTTGTCCGGTCTTTCTGCGGCTGCTCCAGAATGTTAAGAATCCCTAAGCATTCTGCA
>CANDJC010000185.1 GCA_947384955.1 uncultured Eubacterium sp.
TCGCCTCTGGCCTCAAACATAGCTGTAATTGTCATAATATTTTCCGCCTCCTTCTGAATACTTTTAGAATAATCTGCATACGGATTATAGTCTGCGTCAGCAGTTTTCTTAATAAATACAGACTGCAGATACCGTATCAGTGCATCCTGTGCATTATCAAATTTCTGGAAATCTTCCGACAGATAAATCAGGCAGAGATGGAGCATGTCAATCTGGCTGTCCAGTTTTCTGACAGCACGGTCATAACCCGATTTCTGCTTTTGGCTAAAAAATGCTGCATTTTTTTGAAGGCTGCTTATTCCAGTCAGCGATACCTCATACCTGGAATACTGCAGTGCCTTCGGGATATCGTTCAGAATAATCCAGACTGAATATACGGGCTTTAGCAGACCGTAATCAGCAGCCCCGCTGGTCAGCTGGCGGCTGATCATGCGGCTGCAGTAATAAATCCCCCGCTTAGCCAGGGGATAGCCGGGACTCTGTTCCCGCTGCATTTCCAGATCAAAATACAGGTCAGCGATGATTTCAGAACCGGATTCCGGGAGACGGCAGGCGGTAAGCACGTCGTAACAGGTTACTGTCTCATCCTTTTTTCCGACATCCTCAGAAGCTATGCCGGCAGAGACCTCCTCCTGTCCCGTTACAGAGATAATCAGGTCTTCAATCTGGCTGAGAGGCAGGTCTTTGTATTCTTTCACAACATTTTTTAATATCGGGACAAGGAATTTTTTGTTCTGGACCAGCTGTTTGAATTTCTGGTCGTAAGTATATGCAGATTCCGTTAACAGTGCATTGTTTTGTATGTCTAAGCTGGATTTCTTCTGTGTCTGTATGTGATTCATCACGCTGCCTCCTGTTACAGTATGAGTGTTATTGCCGGTTCATTTTCTTTTCCTAATTATATCCTGAATGTATCCCGAAGTAAAGTCTGTTTTCCTGTAGAAGCTGAAAATTATATTTAAAGTATAATCCGAAGAAAAGCCCGTTTTTTCATAACAGCTTCGATATCATATCTCAAAGAATAACCCCAAAATAATGGTTGAATCTGTCATTTACCGATGCTATAATACACTTGAATGATTTGAAGCGGCAGTCCGCCGCCCCTCCTTTTCGATAAAGAAATAAAACACAAAAGACGGCCGAATGGGGGATAATATCGATATGGAAATTTACGCAAAAGCGTCACTAAAACCAGCCGAAATACAGGAAAAGATTAACTGCGGCTGTGATGGAATCGAATACAATCTGGAGAAAGATTTTCTAATAAAAGGCAGTTCATTTGAAACCTGTTATCCAAAAGAAATATTTCAGATGCATAATGCCGGCGCGGTTCATTTTCCTTTTGGGGCAGACAGGCAGATGCTGAATATGGAGCATATTTTCCAGAAGGAAGATTTAAGCGTAGTGCGCAGTGTCTTTCGTCTGGCGCAGCACTGTGCCGAAATCTGGGGGCATAAGGTGCTGGTCATTATGCATTCTTCGCTGTCTTATTTTGATTTTATGGAGTATGAGCTGTACCGTGACCGCCTGGAATGGGAGCTTGGCAGGCTGTTTATGGATTTCCCGATGACGGAGCTTGGGATTGAAAATGTGGTGCCGATGGAATATCAGGAAACGGGGACAGAGAGCCCGAGGCTGTGCAACGGAATTTTTACCGATACAGCGAAAATAGTCAGGTATCTCAGGGAACGTTTTGGAGACAGGGCAGGAAGCGTGCTGGATACATGCCATGCAGCCATGACGGAAAAGTATATGAAGCTTTTGCTGGCGGCGGCCGATTTTCTGCCGGAGGGAAAGCTGCCGGAGAAAATTGATTATAGTATCGGGCATTATTTTAAAGAAAACCAGGGTATCTGCAAGCTGATTCATTTTAATGATTTTACAGGCAACGGCTATCAGAAAAATCATGGCGCGGGATTTCAAAGCCAGGAGAAAGTTGATACGCTTTTAAATCTGTACCGGGATTACGGATATGACTGTCCGCTGACACTGGAAGTAAGGGAAAAAGATTATCTGGACTGTGTAAATTACCGAAGGACAAAATTTATGGCGGAGCAGTGGATGAAAAAAGCTGGAGAAACTGCTTAAGAATGACAGAAGGAATGCGAAAAGACAAAATGAGCCGTAACGAGAAATGCTGATGGAAAAGAAGCGGCTGCCGACAGGAACCGAAAGAGCAGAAGATGTGCCATGATAAGAGGTGACGATGGAAAAGAAGAAGCTGCCGATAGGAATCGAGAATTTTGAAGATATCGGCAGAAAATAAAGTGAAACAGACAGTCAGTGAGCCAGGAATCTAGAAAAGATTTCTGGCTCACTGCTGACCTGATGGTGATTTATAATCTGCTTCTGAATACATTATAAACAGGGAGTGTCAGAATTTCTGAGTAAGTTTTTGTATCCTGTCATAAATCGGGCATTTTACAAATGATTACAGAAAAGTCTGATACTTCCGTATTCCTGTTATAAACGTGTAATGACCACTTTGCTGCCCTGTCCTTTTCCTTTCAGCAGTGTTTTGTATGCTTTCAGTTTTTTGGAAGGCACTTTAATCTTTGCATTGGATTTGATGCTTGCAAATGTTTTTGCCCCGACCTTCTTTAATTTTTCGGACTTAATATGAATGGTGTCAAGGCTTTTGCATTCCTGGAATACCCCGGAGCCGATGGATACGGCATTTTTTCCGATTACAGCCTTGGTCATCTTTTTGCAGCCGTAGAATGCGGAATTGGATATGGTTTTTACGTTTGTAGGAATGGAAATTTTCTTCAGGCTGCGGCAGCTGCTGAATGCACGGTAGCCGATGGTCTTTACAGATGCCGGAATTACAATGGCATTTAAGCTGGTGCAGCCGTTAAAAGCCCAGTCTGAAATAGCTGTTATATTTGCCGGAAGCTTCACGCTCTTTAAGCTGGTACAGCTTTCAAATGCTTTCTTTCCGATTGATTTTACACTGTCCGGCAGTGAAATGGATTTTAAGCCGCTGCATTTTAAGAAGGCGCCGTATCCGATGGAAGAGGTTTTCTTCGGAATGGAAATGCTTTCTAAACCGGAGCAGTTTGCAAAGGCCCGTTTTCCGATTGTTTTTACGCTGCCCGGCAGTGAGACGGAAGAAAGGCTTATGCAGGACATAAATGTTTCTGTTTCAATGTCTTTGATACCTTCCGGGACAGCGATGCTTTCTAAGCTGCTGCAGCCTGCAAACGAAGCGGCGCCGAGTTCTTTCAGCGCTTTTGGAAGAGAAATGCCCGTAAGGCTGCGGCATGCGTAAAACGCACTGTCTCCGATTGTCTCAAGGCTTTCCGGCAGGGAAATAGTTTTCAGGTTTTCGCAGAAACCGAATGCCTGTGCTTCGACAGCTTTCAGATTTTCAGGCAGAGTGACATCGGTAAGGCTGCTGCACTGATAAAATGCCTGCTCACTGACTGTCTGGATATTTTTTGGCAGAACGATGCTGGTCAGGCCTGTACAGTCTGCAAATGCATTCTTTCCGATGGCAGTAATACTGTCTGGCAGGCTGATGCTTTTTAAGCTGCTCTTTCCTTCAAACGCTTTATCCGCAATGCGTGTTACTGCTTTGCCGTCAATTTCAGACGGAACGGTAACGTCGGCTTCGTTTCCGGCATACCAGGTGATTTCCAGGGAGCCGTCGCCTAAAGCCTGATACTGGAAGTCCGTCTGTGTTTCGCCTGGCTGCGGTACTTCGGCAGTGTCATAATGAATGGCTGCGGATTTGAGCGTTTCATTTTCGTTTCCGGTCTGAATTTTTGCCCAGTCAGCTTCAGCGCCGGCATAGTAAATATCTTTCAGGCTTGTACATCCGCTGAACGCGCCGTTTTCAATGGCAGTGATGCTTTTTGGAAGACCTGCGTATGCAAGGCTGCGGCAGTCTGAAAAAGCGCCTTCCGGTATAGATGCAATGCCTTCTGGAATCTGTATGCCCTTTAAGCTCTGGCATCCTTTCCAGGCATGAACGCCGATGGATTTCACATTTTTTGGAAGGGCAAGTGTTTCCAGGCTGCTGCATTCGGCAAAAGCACGGGTGCCGATGGCGGTTACGCTCTCTGGCAGGGTCACGCTTGTTAAGCTTTTACAGCCGGCGAAAAATTCCTCGCCGATTTCCGTTACGCCTTCCGGGAGGGCAATGCTTTTTAAGCTGCTGCATCCGGTAAATGCGCGGGTGCCGATTTCTTTTACACTGTCCGGAATCGTAATTTTTTCAACAAACTGACAGTCTTCAAATGCAGATGCCCCAAGCCGGGTAACACTGTCAGGAATGACAACGCTCTTGACAGAAACGCTCAGATGCGATTCCAGCAGGCTGCCGAAAAATGAAATGCTGGTTACTTTTTTTCCGTCTATCGTATCAGGAATGACAAGCTCCTCGGCGCTGCCTGTGTACGCGCGCAGCTCGATGGTGCCGTCACTTAAAATGTTATATTCAAAGCCGCTTTCTTTGTCGGCGATTTCGCCGTTTTGAGTTTCAGATTCAATTACTTCTGCTGCATAGGTTTTTTCTGCACTTACCGGGCAGACAGCAGAACCTGCTGCGAAAATAAATGCAAGCATGAGTGATACAGTTTTAAATTTCATCTTTTTCCTCCTTAATGGTACTGCGTTTTTGCTCCTATAGAATACTACGTAAGAGAGGCTGGGTCAATAGGGGCAGGGCAGGGAATTACTGGGTGGAGGGTATGATTCTGGTATTGGTATGGGCAGGGGGAGGCAGATTTTAAAAAATTTGGCATTGATGAAATGCTGTTGCAGGTGTATAATTAATTTGAAATATTTATGTCTGAAGAAGCAGACAATTAGGAAGGAAATACAATGAAAGATACAAAACTTTCTGCGAAGAAACGTGATAAAAAAGTATTTATTACGGATATTGCAATTGATAAAATTCCTTTCATTAAATACAGAGGATTAAGAGATACGGAAAATCAAGCGTTATATCAGCTGGCAAAACTGGTTCTTTTAACGTCACAGACGGAAAATGACAGTAATGAAGCAGCTGTTACGTGTACACTTGACAGAAAAAATCCATTAGAAGAAATAGGTATTTCTTTTGGTAATGAACATGAGGTAGATATATGTGCGGATACGGTTTCAAATCATTTAATTGTATCCGCTCGTAAATGTGCAGTAATCGTTTTGCATAATCATCCATCAACGCATACGCTGTCAATTACAGATATTCGCCTTTTTCTGCACTATACTGCTATAAAAATAATTGTCGTGGTTACAAATCAGGGTAACATTCATTATCTCAGCAAGGATGATGATTATGATTATAATAAGGCAAAAGCATTATATAACGAATGTGTCGAAGGGCTGGCTGAAAGTTTGGATGTAAGAGATTTTTATTTAGCAGGACTGACGTTTTTATCAAGGTGTAGTGAAGCAGGATTATTTTACAGATAGGAGGCAGAAAATGAGTAAATACACACTGAATGATATAAATTTTGACCCGGCGCCACTGTCTAAGTTTGTTCCTGACCCGGATTATAAGGCAGACGAAGAGGAGATTAAGAGGGGATATCAGAAAAACAGGGAATTGATGGAGCGTTTGCAAAGAGATTTTAATGAGAGAAAAATGTCGGGACGAAGAATTGTCTGAACCGGCATCAGACTGCTGTTATGTCTTCCTTCAGGCGCCATTACCGTCAGGCGTCTGAAGGAAGAACATTCACGTTCTATTCCTCTTTGCTGCCCGCTGCCCTGGCTGCGAATTCTGTATTTACGAGCGCGTCATATGGCGGGCGTTTTGTAATTACTTCCGACTGTTCCAGAATATCCAAAAGCAGTTCAAAACTGTCTTCGGAAAATACCAGGTCTTCTTTCCAGGTATCCTGTTCATGATAGCGTTCCACAATCTTCGTAAGCGTTTCTAAGTCAGTTTCTGAAAACTGCGGCTGAATGGCTTTTGCGATTTCTTCGCTGGTATGCGAATTCACAAAATCCATTCCGCTTTGCAGGGCGTCTGTAAAGGATGCGATTACGTCTTTATGTGTTTCCAGATAGCTTTGCTTTACACTGAAAGCGGTATACGGCACATAGCCGGATTCTACCCCGACGGAGCTTACGACACAGCCGGCCCCTTCCTGTTCTAAGGCGGTAGCAGAAGGCTCGAATTCTACCGTATAATCTCCTTTTCCGCCGGAAAATGCTGCGGCTGTGGAGCCGAAATCAATGCTCTGGTCGATGTTTATTTCCGATGGCTCAATGCCGTTCTGCCTTAGAACGTATTCAAATACCATTTCCGGCATACCGCCAGTATGCCCTAGCATGATGAACATATTTTCCACATCATGCAATTTCTCCCTGGAAGCCACGATTCTGTATGGATAATGGTAGATTCCTGTCTTTTCCACCAGCCCAAGGTCCAGCAAGTGCTCCATGTAGGTGGCAAACTTTTTCTTGTGCATGGGATACCCCATATCTTTCAGGCTCTCCGCCAGGAATTTTACAGAGGTAAAACCTGTCTCGTCCTTTTCCAGAAGCCGGATTGCCTCAATCATCATGGTGAGTTTCAGATTTTCCTTGTCGGCTTTGAAATCGTATGCCGCCAGATTGCCGAGACCGTGTTTCAAATAGATGTCAACATTTCCGTCTTTGTCTACAATGATTTTTTCTACGAGTACCTCAATGTCCGTCCGGGTCAGACTTTTTTGCGCCAGCACTTCATCCAGAATATCCAGTGCGGTTTGAAGGCCCGGTTTGATTGCCACAGCGGGGATATGGGGCTCCTTCGTCAAATCTTGCAGAGTTTTTTCAATAGCAGAGATACGCTCCATTTTTTCAGTCTGTAGAGAGGCGTATGTTTCATTGATAATTTCAGACATTCCCGGATTTGCCGTCAGTTCCTTTACCTTTTGGGTAATCAGTGTTTTCAGCTCTTTCTTGATTCTTTCCAGCTCGTTCTCCAGTCTCTGCTGGCTGTCGTCTGCGGAGTAAGTAGGAGCCTTTAAGTTTGACAGGTCAAAATTCTGTATGATGTCTGCCAAAGAGTCACGGCAAAGGGTGAGATATTTAACCAAAGCGTCCATCAGGGTTTCTTCTGTCACCAGATGGGCATGTTCACAAAACTGCTTTCCCTTTTTGTTGTAGGTGCCGCACACATAATATTTCCCACGGTTCGGGCGGTTGATTGCGGTCAGCTTCATGCCGCAGTCCTTACAGTACAGACACCCGGAAAAGAGGTTGATGTGTTTCTTCTGGCCCCGGTACTGGCTGTGATGGCGGCTGTCTTTCACCTCAAAGAGCAGCTTCATGGTATCGTCATCAAATATTTTCGGGTGGTGGTCCGGGAAAACATATTGCTGGTCTTTGGAAATCTTTTTGTCTTTGCCGTTGATGGTCATTCTCTCTCTTTTGTGGGTTCGCAGTACCCCGTTATGATAATCGTTAAAGAGGGTATCTTTCACCATGCCATAGCTCCACATATGGGCGACTTCCCGGTGATAGGGCAGGCCCAGGGCCTCGCAGCGTTCCTTTTGCAGCATGGTAGGCGTGGGGACGCCCCGGTCTGAAAGTATTTCCGCAATCTTTCGTATGCCGTTCCCTTCCAGATAAAGGTCTTTTTCAAGGTTCAGGATGGCGGCGGCTTCTTCATCAATTAAAACCATCTGCTTGTTCAGCGGGTGCCTGGTGTAACCGAATGGGGGAGCACATTTTAAAGTGCCGTTTTCCTGCTCCATTTTCTTGATTCGTTTTACCTTCCGGCTTGTGTTCTTCACATGGCGTTCATTATCCCATGTCTTGATTCCGATAATATCATCATCAGAGTAGAGGGAATCATAATTGTCATCAATCAGGATGACACGCTTTCCCTGTTCTTCCATTTCTTCGAGAAAAAGCAGTACCTTCGCATTGTGCCGTCCGATTCGTGAAAGGTCTTTCGCCACGATTACATCTATGGAACCGAGATTGGCCATCATGTTCTGAAACTGGGGACGGTTGAAGGAATAGCCGGAAATGCCGTCGTCCTCGTAGATATGGCGTACAATCATGTTGTTTTCTTCTGCGTATTTCCGGATAATCAGTTTCTGGTTTTCGATAGAGGAATAATTTCTCTTATTATCGTCTCTGGAGAGGCGGACATAACCGTCTAT
>CANDJC010000186.1 GCA_947384955.1 uncultured Eubacterium sp.
ATTCCTCCAATGTCGCTGGAAGCCAGTGCATCTTCCCGTCACCCGGCTGGTTTTTCAGAGGATTTACGTTTAAAATGCAGATTCTTTGCAGAATCTTTTATGTGTAATGTATATGGCAGTATACTTCTGTTTGAAAGAATCCATGCCGCAGCCGGAATGTATCATGTAACGTTTGCCAAAAAACAGCCGGGAGAGGGGATTGGGCCGGTCTTGCTGCGGCATTGGAAGAATGTTTAGAATCCCTTAGCTTTCTGCTCAAAAACCAGGCGGCGAAGCCGAAGCGGCACCTTTAGCTGCTGGCTGCAGGCCAGGGCGAACTAGGTGCCGCGACCGTCCGCAGCCACAGTGTAAATGCAGAATGCTTAGGGATTCTTAACATTCTGGAGCAGCCGCAGCAAGACCGGCCCAATCCCCTCTCCCGGCGTCCGCGGAGCCAAAACACCTCCCCCCAAAAAAAATATTTTCCCCTAAAATTTCATTTTTATCTTGACTCTCACGGAGCGTGACAGCTTAAAGTAATCATATCAGGAAAAGGAGGGTGACAGTTATGAGGACAGTAAAGGAAATATCTGAGTTAACAGGTATCAGCGTGCGCACGCTTCACTACTACGATGAAATCGGCCTGTTAAAACCGACGGAGAAAAGCAGTGCGGGATATCGGTATTATGATGAGAAGGCGCTGGAGATGCTGCAGCAGATTTTGTTTTTCCGTGAATTTGATATTCCCTTAAAGGAAATCAAAGCTGTTATGGAAAATCCGGCTCTTGATAAAAATCAGATTCTGCGGATGCAGAGGAACATGCTGACAGAGAAAAAACAGCGCATGGAGCGTCTGATTGCCAGCATTGACAGTATTCTGAAAGGGGAAAATAAAATGGATTTTGCAGTATTCACAAGAACAGAAATGGAAGCAATGTTTCAGGCGATGTATGAGCATATGCCGGATGATATCAGAAATGTGGCCATTCAGGAATTTGGTAGTGCTGAGCGGTGGAAAAAGCATTATCTGGAGGCAGTGTCTGCGGAAGAAATGCAGAGAGGGTATGCAAAAGCAGCGGAATGGTATGGCGGAAAAGAAAAATATCTGTCTGCCATTCAAAATCCTGTCAGCAAAGAAGCAGCGGAGATTTTTAATAAGAGGATAGAAGCCGTTTTGCAAAAACTGTCTGACAGACGAAGCTGCCCGGAAGATTCTTTTGCGGTAAAGGAATGTGTTGGGGAGTATGGATTTGTAATGAAGCAGCTGTGCCAGGTGAGCGAGGAACGCGGAATTATGCTTGCGACTGCACGCACTTATCGGAATGAGCCGATGAAGTCTGGAATCGACGAAAAATATGGAAAAGGGGCGGCAGAATTTTTTGCGCGGGCGATAGAGACATTCTATAAGGAAGCTGAATGAAAAATGGCTGTGTCCAGATGGTGATTTGCAGTCCAAAACTCCGTATGGTACTTGCTGTACAGTACGGAGTTTTGCTCCTTGTGAGGGGAGACTGAACAAAGCAGAATCTAACCCGATACGAGATTAAAAGAAGTCCGGTTTAAAAAATATCCTTATGACAGTATTTCACATACCCTCCAGCCGCTCCGGCTGCCATAAGTACCATTCCAATCAGCACCAGTCTGGTATCCAGGCAGAGCTCCGTTACAATATCCGTACCTTCCGCATATCCAAAAGGCGTCACATATTTTAAGAATTCCCACTGGTCAGAAAGATTTGCAATCAGATTTAGAAAATACATTGTTACCGCAAGTCCCAGTCCGATGCCGATGCTTCCTCTTCGCAGAAATGCGGATATGCCGAAACAGATGCCGGCAAGCTCTGCCTGCAGAAGAAAATAAGCCAGGTGCAGCAGAATCAGTTCTTCCCATGGAACGGTTTCTCCGATGAAGGCGATGCAGCAGACGGCAAGCACAAATACTGTAAGACTGAGCAGGATTATCTGCAGAAATACTGCAATTAGTTTTTCTGTGACAATCCGGATGCGTCTGACCGGATGTGTAAATAGAAATTCGGCGGTGTGTCCGTTTTCTTCTTTGGCCAGTATGGATACGGCCGTAAGAGACGCAAAAAAGGCGCCGCCAAGTCCGAGGATATTGCCGCATTCAATGGCGTAAAATCCGGTTAATGTGCCGAAGCTGACTTTATCCATTCCGAAGGCTTCGGTAAAGCCGCCCATAGAGGAGAAAAGACTGCTGATATCGCCGGCTTCCGTTTTCATGTCCGGGAATATAAGAATACAGACCGCAAGCAGAAATCCGATTCCGAGTGTCCATATTATCAGCGAAATTATGTTTTGTTTTAGTTCGTGCCGGATAATTGTCATAACTGTCTGCCTCCCTGCGTGTTCTGTTTTAATAAGTCTGGTTTCTGTGAATCCTGTCTGAATGGCTCCTGCTGCTGTATGTTCTGTCTGGAATCTTCTTCGTTAAGGTAATAATGCATAAAAATTTCTTCCAGGCTGGGTTCTGTAATCGTCAGGTCTCTGACTGGCTGCGCTGCCAGATAACAAAGCAGCTCGTGCATGGAAGCGCTGTATAAAAATGTAATTCCGGTGTCGATTTTTTGGATATTGCGGACACCTTTAAGCGCTGTAACTGCAAGGTCGCAATCCGTCTGTATATGGACTTTTTTTGCGTTCGTCCTGGACAGCTCCTCCACGCTGCTGCAGGCGATGATGCGTCCTTCGCGGATAATCGCGGCTCTTGTGCAGAACTGCTGAATTTCTGACAAAACGTGCGAAGAAAGAAATATTGCGCATCCCCGGGCGTGGCGTTCTTTTAAGATTGCAAAAAATTCTCTCTGCATAAAAGGGTCCAGGCCGCTTGTCGGCTCATCTAAGATGCAGAGGCGCGGACTGCTCTGCAGCGCGCATACAATTCCGAGTTTTTTGCGGTTTCCTAGCGACAGTTCCTGGACTTTTTTGGAAGTGTCAAGGGAGAGACGCTCGCACAGCTCTTTTGCCGTTTTTCTGCAGTCGGCTTTTCGCAAATCAGCAGAAAGCTTTATGACATCCTTCACACGCATGCCGGGATAAAATACGGCTTCCGCCGGCAGATAGCCGGTTTCGGAAAGAAGCGCTTTCCTGTTTCCGGATGCGGTATCTGTTCCGAATATTCTGGCGCTGCCGCTGTCGGGGCGGATGAGTCCCAGCAGGGTATGAATCGTCGTGCTTTTTCCGGCGCCGTTCGGGCCTATAAATCCGAAAAATTCACCCTCCGCAATGGAAAGGCTGACATCAGTAATGCCGCGGGATTTTCCGTAAAATTTTGTAAGACTGGTTAATTCTACTGCATTCATTCAGGTTTCCTCTTTTCTGTTATGGATATCCGGATGCGGAACAGGCTCCGGGTTTCGAAGGTAAATCTGCTTCCAGAATTCAATCATTTCCGTAAAATCCTGTTTCATTTTTTTAGTATCAATGTGTCCGGGCCGCAGCATTTCCCACAGGTAGCCCTCCGCCGCCAGATACATTTCCCGGTAAATCATCTGGATATTCAGTCCCTCGCGAAACTGCCGCGGGTCGACTTTTTCCAGTGCATCTTTTGCATCCAGATTTTTGAACCGGTTATAGCTTTTTTGAATGTCATCGGCAACTTCAGGGTCTTTTTCATAGAAGGCTTTGACGGCAAAAAGTCCGATATCGGGGTATTCGTACATAATGCGTATTTTTGCCTGCATGCCCCGCCGCAGCATTTCAAACAAATCGGTCTGTTCATAACAGTGATAATCGTTCATATACTTTATGGTTGTTTTTACGCAGTTTTCCCACAGGTATAAATACAGTTCTTTTTTGTTGCGGAAATAATAAAAAAGAAGGGATTTACTGATGCCGGCTGCAGCAGCAATTTCACTGACAGGGCATTTTTTATAAGTGTTTTGTGAGAACACCCGGTAACCGGCATTTAAAATGGCCTGCTGGCGTTCTTTGGAAAGAGTAAAAAATTTTTCATTCATTCTGAGGCCTCCGCTGACTGGACTGGTCAGTTTCTATTATATCCCGCTGACCGTTTTTGTGAAGACCCCAAACTTAAAATAATGTAAGAACGCTGATTTGTTATTTCTGAGCATCCTGGTCTTTTTCGCTCCTGGTCCATTTTTCATAAATCAGAACCGCAAGCCATGCCGAAATAGAAGCCTGTATGGCTGAATTTAAATCAATGCCGTTCCTATTGAAGATGATATTAATTATCATATTCACAATCAGGATACCTGCCGTTACGACGCCCGCTTTGAAAAGATGTTTCATAATTACGTACCTCCAAAAAATTTATTTAACGCAGAACAGTATACCAGAGAAATCAGTCATTCGTTTAAAACAGTCGTAAAATGCCCTGGTTCGCGAATAAGTGCGTTTTTCTTTTGCCAGAACGCGCATTTATTCGTCATTTTCGCAGAGCGGTGCTTGATACAGGCAGAGACATCAAGTATAATTTAGGAAAGTAAATATCGAAAGAGGGAATATATTGAAATGTTACTGAATTTTTTTCAGCTTTCTCTTGCTGTCCGCAGCGTATGGCCGCAGCGCATGAGCTTCAAAGCGTTTACCGTTCTTTATATGATGCTGCTGCTTGCCGGAATGCCTGTAACGCTGCTGTCCTGTATACCGTATGGCCTGTTTGGCATACCGGTGGCAGTCTGCATTTATGGAATCACTGTCTGCCGGGATACTTCTGCCCAGAATGTCTGTATGGGCATGATTGGATTCGTGCTTGCCGTTGTGACAGATAATCTTCTGACAAATTTTCTGCATATGCTGATACCGCTGTCTTTCATAAGCAGGCAGTATGTTTCATTTGGCGTCAGGCTGATTCATATTCTGCTGTTTTATTTCATGACACTGTATTGCGGAAGAATGCTTAAAAAACTGCTGTTATCTGGTAAAAATATTTTGCGTTTTGAACAGACGTGGTATCTGCTTGATGCCGCGCTGCTGCTCCTTATAACCAGTTATCTGTTTGATAATCTGATTCCGGGACAGAATGGTTCGTCCGGACGAATGATATATAATAATTTTCTGCATATTTCAGGGTATCTGCTTGTTATGCTTTTCCTGCTGCTGGCGATGCGCTGCTTCTATCTGGAAAAAACGCGGGCAGAGGCAAAACAGAAAGCCTTGCAGGATTTACAGGATTATACACGCAGTTTAGAAAGCATGTACCAGGGCCTGAGCTCCTTTAAGCATGATTACATGAATATTCTGCTCTCTTTGTCAGGCTATATTGAAACTGGCGATATGGACGGCTTGAAAAAATATTTTGAGGCCAAAATTTTCCCGGCTAAAAACCTGATTGACCAGGGTAATTACAAGCTCAGCCAGCTTGGCAATATCGGTGTGATTGAAATTAAAAGCCTGCTCTCTGCAAAAATGATTTACGCTTATGAATCCGGGATTGATGTTACGATTGATATTCCTGAAAGAACAGACAGCTTTCCGATGGACACGGCAGACCTTGCCAGAATACTTGGAATTTTTTTAGACAATGCGATTGAAGCTGCGCTGGAGGCAGAGCGGCCGCAGACAGGCTTGCATATCATTCGGCATGAGGCGGGCCTGTCAGTCATCATAACCAACAGTTTTCGGGATAATGGCGCGCAGCTGCATAAAATGAAGCAGAGAGGCTTTAGCACAAAGAACGGTCATCAGGGAATCGGGCTTTCCATCGCCCGGAAAATCATCAGTTCCTATGACAGCGTGCTGCTGGAAACAGCCATGCAGAGCGCCTGCTTCACGCAGCATTTGGAATTTGCCGACAGAAAGGAGTTATGATATGCTGGACATTTTTGTATGCGAGGATGATGATGTGCAGAGAAAGCTGGCTGTGCAGACGATTCAGAATATTGTTCTGATAGAAGAACTGGATATGCAGCTTGTCTTAGACACAGGAAATCCTTATGTACTGCTGGAAAAGATAAAGAACAGCCGCAGCACAGGCATATACTTTCTTGATATCGAATTAGGCAGCAGTATCAACGGAATGAAGCTGGCACAGCAAATCAGATTATCTGACCCGCGCGGTTTTATTATATTTATAACCGCGCATTCGGAACTGAGCTTTATGACCTTTCAGTACCGGGTGGAGGCCATGGACTTTGTATTAAAGGACAGCCCGGCCGAAGCGAAAGTAAAAATCAGAGAATGCCTGTTAAGCGCAATGGAACGCCATACCCTGCAGACCGGAAGAACACAAAACATCTATACGATTGAAGCAGGCGGGCGGAAAATCAGCATAAATTACGATGATATTTTATTTTTTGAAACCTCCGGCAATATTCACAAAGTCATCCTCCACGCGAAAGACCGTCAGATAGAATTCTGCGGTACTATAAAAGAACTGGAAAATGCATTAGGCGGTGACTTTGTGCGCTGCCACCGCTCATTTCTGGTAAACAAAAAGAATATAAAAGAAGCAGACATGAAGCATCGAATCATCTATTTTGCAAACGGAGAAACCTGTCTGATGTCTACGCGTATGATGAAAGCACTCTGAAGACAGAGCTTCAAAATACTGTTTATCTGACATCCGGGTTTCAAAATATTTTGGATTCTTCTGCTGTTTGTGGTATGATAAGAACAGACGGGGGTGAGAGTTATGGAAGAAAATCAGGATTATACATACAGGCTAATCCGAAAAAACGTCAAAAATATTAATCTGAGTGTGAAAACTGACGGAAGCATCGTAGTTTCAGCCAGCCCTCAGGTAGCAAAAGAATATATCGATGATTTTGTGCAGTCTAAAATCCCATTTATCCAAAAAGCGCGTATTCATATGGAAGAAGTAAGGAACAGCACAAAAGAGCATCTGTTTCAGACAGGCGAGCAGATGCCGTATCTTGGCAGATTTCTGACTCTGCAGACAGAACCGGCAGACAGACGGAAAATCCCGCTCTGGATAGAAGAATCCCAGGAAGGCAGCATTACCGGATTTTCCAGAAATAACAAGGGAGAAGCCGTCTTCTGCCAGGAAGGATATCTGTATTTATATACGCAGGATATGAAAAGTGCACCCTACAAACAGCAGCTGTACGATACCTGGCAGAAAATCCAGGCAGGCATACTCTGCAGACAGCTTAGCAGGAAATATTACCCGTTTTTTCAAAATCTGGGAGTGGACTATCCGGAAATAAAAATCCGCAAAATGACCTCGCGCTGGGGCTCCTGTATTCCGGCAAAGCATAAGATTACATTTAACAGCCGGCTTTTGGAAAAATCGATGGAAAGCATTGAATATGTTGTTGTGCATGAATTTGCGCATTTTATACATCTGGACCATTCAAGGGCGTTTTATAATTTTGTGGAGCAGATTATGCCGGACTGGAAAAAGAGGAGGGAGGGGCTGCGGTAAGAAAGGGGGAGAGTGTGGTGCACGGACGCCGGGAGAGGGGATTTGCCCGTTCTTCCCGGGGCGCTCCAGAATGTTAAGAATCCCTAAGCTTTCTGCATTTACGCTCTGGTACCGGACGGTCGCGGCACCTAGTTCGCCCTGGCTTAATGCCAGCAGCTAAAGGTGCCGCTTCGGCTTCGCCGCCTGGTTTTCGAGCAGAAAGCTAAGGGATTCTAAACATTCTTCCAATGCCCCGGGAAGAACGGGCAAATCCCCTCTCCCGGCTGGTTATTGAAAAGTGTTACGTGTAGCATGCTGGGTGTAGTGCGGGCAGCTTTCGGGCAGCAGTATGCTGTCTGTTTATTATGTATGTAAAGAACGGTTTCGGTTTTTGGGGAACTTTATTGAGGAGCCAATGAAAACGAGGAGTGCAGAGTTTCCCAATATTCATGTAAAGCCAGCCAAAACCAGCCGGGTGACGGGAAGATACCCTGGATTCCTGCGACATTGGAGGAATGTTTAGAATCCCTTAGCTTTCAGATCGGAAGAGCGTCGTGTAGGGAAAGAGTGTCGGACAACGTGTAG
>CANDJC010000187.1 GCA_947384955.1 uncultured Eubacterium sp.
GGAGCCGTCACAGGAATCCGGTGCATCTTCCCGTCACCCGGCGTCCGAGAGGCCAAAATACCCCCCACCCATCCACCCTGTTACAGCAAAACACCTCTGAATTCCCGATAATTTGATTTTACATCTGTGACGCCTTCTTCGTACACGCCTTCATCGCCTCAATAACACTGCTTCGCATGCCCTTTGCTTCCAGAACGCGCACCGCCTCAATCGTCGTCCCTCCCGGCGAACATACCATATCCTTTAACACGCCTGGATGCAGTCCGGTTTCCAGCACCATTTTTGCACTGCCAAGCACCGCCTGCGCCGCGAATGTATATGCCTTATCCCTCGGCATGCCGTCTGCAACCGCCGCATCCGCCATAGCCTCTATAAACATAAATACATAAGCCGGAGCGCTGCCGCTTACCGAAGTCACAACATCCATAAGGGATTCGCTCACTTCCTCCGCCTTTCCGAAATACCTGCAGACCTGTGCCACCCGCTCCTTTTCCTGTAAGGTCACCCGTTCATTTGCGCAGTATGCCGTCATGCCCTCCCCTGCCATAGCCGGGGTATTCGGCATCGTACGCACCAGCTTAACGGGCCTTCCAAACAGATTTTCCAAAAGCTTTAAAGACTTTCCAGGTGCAATGGATACAAAAATCTGCTCTTCCCGCGCAGACGGGCTGATTTCCGTAATCACCTGTTCATAATACTGCGGCTTTACTGCCAGAAAAACAATATCTGAAAACTGTACCGCTTCTTCGTTTGTACTGGCCAGGTTAATATTTAATTCATTTTTAATTTTATTCCGGGTCTTTTCACTTTTGGCTGATGCGATTAATTCTTCCGGTTTGATTACTCCTGCTTCCAAAATACCTTTTAACATGGCAGTGCCCATGCTGCCGCATCCTATAAATCCTATTTTCATTATCTGTCCCTCCTATGTCTGTGCCTGATAAATTATCTTACATGATTTTCGCGAAAATGAAAAGGGTTAAACATATGATTGAAACCCATTGAAAAGAGGATACAAAAGTATCCTCCATGTTTCAATTACTATTCATTTATGACTGGCGGTTTCTGATACAGCTTTCTCTCAACAAACTTTTTTTCTAACGCAAGCTGTTTTAAACTGATTCAATACTGTTTTCTTCAACAGTCATCTCAAGCCGTTCAATTAATTAAAGCTGATCAAGAAGATAGCCATTGTATTCTTTTTCATTATCTGGCATATGCCCTCACCTCCTGATATACACATAAAATGTTCAGTGGATGTATTATAACACAATTTCCATTTTATTTCTATATCGGATTCTTTTTAACAGTTCTGAAAGCACTGCCTCCTAAGATTTTATACTGCGTTCATTGACTTCCGGCCCGTCACCGATTATACTGTAAAAGACGCTCTTACTCCCAACAGCAAAGAAAGTGAAAGATATGTCAGTACGGAGGTCTTTATGCACATAGTTACATTATTTATATGGTTTATTCTATACAGCATTATCGGCTGGATTTACGAAACCATTTTCTGCAGTATTAAAAAATTAAGCTGGGACAACCGCGGGATGCTGATTGGCCCGTACTGCCCGATTTACGGTGTCGGCGCGGTGCTGGATGTTCTTTTATGCAGCAGCCTTCCTAATGGCCGTTCTGTATTTTTTGCATGCATGCTCGGCTCTGCTGTTTTGGAATATGTAACCTCTTATGCAACGGAGCGGATGTTTCATGCTGTCTGGTGGGACTACAGCAGGCTGCCTTTTAATATACACGGGCGCATCTGTCTGTCGTGTTCGCTTGGATTTGGCTTTGCCGGGCTGATTGTATTATACGGCCTTCATCCATTTGTATCGCGCCTGACTGCCCCCATTCCTCATGAGCTGCAGGAGCTGGCCGCGCTGGTTTTTATGGCGGTATTCGCGGCGGACTGCGCACTGACAGCGGATTCCTTAGCTCAGATTAATACAAAACTGGAAGCAGCCGTACAGGCAATTGATTCGCAGATAGCAGAAAAATACAGCCATTTTATAGAAAATACCAGACAAAATCTGTCAGAAGGCATTGACAGCCTGAAAGAAAAAATTTCTCTGGAAGAATACCGCGAGCGGCGTACCAAAGAAGAGGTCAGAAAAACACTGTCAGACTTAAACTGGGTGCAGACCCGCCTGATGCGTACTTCCATTTCCTTTCCGCGAACCGCATACAGTGAAATGGGAAGCCGCGTAAAGCATGCCCTCTCTTTTGGGCATAAAAAGAAAAAACAGAACGAAAGCAGTCCTGATGAAACAATATCGGATAAACAGGAAAGGAACTGAATTTCATGAAACTGACAGCCCGGGAAAACAAAGAAATACGAAGCTATCTGAAAGAGCTTCTTCATACCGAAGAAACCGCCCTTATGAAACACTGTATCCAGCACGGACAGATTTCCACTTACAGCCATGTCATCAGCGTCGTGCGTTTCAGTTTCTTTTTAAACCGCAGACTTCATATCGGCGCGCCGGACAAGGACCTCGTGCGCGGCGCGTTTCTTCATGATTTCTACTTATATGACTGGCATAAAAACGGATATATCGGACGCCTGCACGGCCTGCACCATCCGGCCATTGCGCTGAAAAACGCCTCCATGCGTTATCAGCTGACTCCCTGTGAATGCAATATTATCGAAAGCCATATGTGGCCGCTGACACTCCGTCACATACCCAGATGCCGTGCAGCCCTGATTGTATGCATAGCGGATAAATTCTGCTCTGCTTACGAAGTCATAAAGCAGACCAGAACCTTTCACTGCTAATGCACGTATCATCCTCCGGCCAGACAGAAACCCGAATTTCGCACGGCCTGGACCGCATGACGGCCAGACAGCGTTTTAACGGCAGCGCCGCCTGGCCGTCATCCGTCCGGCTAAGCCATGACCCATAAAAGCGCACCCTCATTTCCAGGCAGATTAATCACAAGTCTGTCTGCGGCTGCTTCAAAGTCCGTGCTTTCCTGAAATTCCAGTCCTTTTCCAGCTCCCTCTTCCCAGTTAATGGATGCCTTCAGCATATCCACGGCTTTCCTGACCGGAAACGGAAGCGGGATTTCAAGCTGCGCTGCTTCATCATCCATATTTAATGCCGTAATCACTGCCGTCTTTCTCAAAACCCGGCCATATGCAAACTGCTTCTGCGCCACATAAAGCTGCTGGTAGCTTCCGAAAGAGAGTTCCGCAAACTGCTGCTTTGCCCGTCCAAGCAGGCAGTGCAGGTGAGTGATTTCATCCTGCGTATATGCATTTTTATAATCCCAAAGCTCTAACGGGCGTTTTTGCTCTTCCTCATCTGTTTTCTGATGCTGCCCGGAAAATTCCGAACCGCAGTACAAAGACGGGGTTCCATAGACGGTGTACATCAAAAGAGCAATCAGCTTCCGGTGTTCCATATGGTTTAGTTTCTCATAAATATGCGAAACATCATGGTTATCCGCAAAAATATATAATTTCGTATACGGGCAGAGTTCATCCACACCGCGCAGAAGATGTGCAATCAGCGGATAGTTTCCATTATTATGAGCGGATATCAATGCGCTCTGCAGCTGGTTATTCGGTGCTGAATGAAACATCCTGTCATTTACCCAGCGTGCATATTCATGGTCAGGAAGCTCTCCCGCAATCCAGAAAGCCGGCTTTATTTTCTCCGCTGTTTTTCTTAATTCTTTGATAAAATCATAGTCTGTTTCACCGACCGCATCCACACGGATTCCGTCAATATCAAACTCATGAATCCAGTGACGGACCGCATCAAAATGATAGTCATGCAGCCACGGGCTTAAAATGTTAAGCTTCACAAGCCGCATATACCCGCCCCATTTTTCATACCGGAATCCATCGCCGTATTCATTATCGCCGGAAAAATTCACATTCGAAAACCATTCTTTATATGGAGACCTGCTTCCATGGTTCCTTAAATGCTGAAATGCAAAGAAACCGCGTCCGACATGGTTAAATACAGCATCAACAACTACCCTGATTCCCATTTCATGGCAGACTGCCACCCATTTTTTAAAATCTTCGTTTTTTCCAAGCCTCTTGTCGATTCTGTAATAATCGGTAATGCCATGCCCCTGCATTTCTGCCTTAAAAACTGGTCCGATATAAATGGCATTACAGCCCATTTTCTTTGCATGCACAGCCCATTTCGTCAGTTTATCAAACTGATATCCGTCGGTTTCAATGCTTTCATGTTCGCAGCCGCACAGGCTGAGCGAGTGAATATGGTAAAATACTGCACTGTCATACCAAGCCATTTTAGAAATCTCCATTTCTATCGTTCTTTTTCATTTTCAAACCGCCCGTTTTTATGCAAACATGGATACGGAGCCTGTATGGCGGCCATTAATTACATAATACGCCGCTTCATGTTCCTGGCGCACATAAATCTCCACCTCATGAATCGCTGCGCTCGAATGGATTGCCTTGTATTTTTCCTCCACCCTGTTAATAATGCTGTCACAGTCACACTGCCTGCCGCGGTATTCAAAAATAAGCCTGCGTTCTACCTTGCTGTTCCAGCTGATTTCCCCGCTCAGCTCGCTGCTGTCATAGACATCATGCTTTGAATCCCAGAGGTTTACATAAGACTGAATCTCCCGGTTTGCAACATAATATGCCCGGCCGTCTTCCGGTTTTATGTATACTTCAATCTCCTTCAGCGGTTCTGCACATCTGACACTCCCCTCATGATAAGCTTTTTCAACAAGCCTCGTCAGGTTGATTTCTTTTTCATAATACTGTAAATACATACGAAGCGTTGCATCTTTATTTACCATTGTATATCTCCTCCCGTTTGTCCCTTTACAATGCTTTCTTCTTATCTTCTATTTTAGTACATTTTTTACAATTTGTACACCCGGATTCCGTTTTTTTTCACACAAATAACTAATCTGATATAACAGGCGCCTGCTCAAATTATTTTCTTTCATCTTATCACGAATCCAGATACCGCACAAGTACCTTCCATATGGAATCACAGGCAGCCTGTCTGAAGCAATACAGACAGAGTTTAGATGCCGCTAAAATTTATCCCCAAACCTATTGACTTTTTTTAATATAGTGATAAACTTCTGTTGATATTTGGTTTACAAATATTTCATATTCTTTACCTGTATTTTATATTTACATAATTTAAGGAGGAAGTAAAATGTCACTCGCACAAATTTTAGCAACAGCCATATTTGTCATTATGTTCATCATGATTGTACTGGACAAAATCGAACGGCAGTATGTGACACTCGGCTGTGGACTGCTGACACTCGTGCTTGTATTCGGCATCGTCATGAGAAGCCCGGAGGCAGTTTTCGAAACACTGAATCTTCGCAGCATCTTTACGCTGGATTTCTGGTATGCCGCCAGCGAATCTTCGGAATCATCCAGCGGCATCAACTGGGCAACGATTATCTTTATCGCAGGCATGATGATTATGGTAGAAGGAATGGCCAAAGCCGGGTTTTTCCGCTGGCTGTGCATGAGACTGGCCAAGCTCGTCAATTACAGGCCAATCCCGCTGTTTATCGCATTTATGGTAATGTCTTCTGTCCTGGCTATGTTTATTGACAGTATTACCGTCATCCTGTTTTTAGCTGCGGTAACCGTAGAGCTGGCAAAGCTGCTGAAATTCAATCCGGTTCCTATGATATTGTCAGAAATCTTCTGTGCAAATCTGGGAGGTTCTGCAACGATGTGCGGAGACCCGCCTAACATTATCATCGGGACTTCGTTAGGCTATTCATTCAGTGACTTTTTAACAAATACCGGACTCATCGCTGCCGTCAGCCTGATTCTTGTCATCTTTTACTTCTATTTCGTATTTCATAAAGAATTAGAAGCGGCAGAAAAAAATACGGCTGATTCCAGCACGATGCCCGACCCAAAAGAGGCCATCACCAATAAAAAAGACTTTACGGTCAGCTGTGTTATTTTCGCATGCGCAGTGGTAATGCTTGTAACACATGCCCAGACCGGCCTTACCGTAGCGTTTATCGGCGCTGTGATTTCTGTTGTCACACTGGCTGCCTATGCAAAATATATACCGGAACTGTTATCAAAGGTAGATTATAAAACGCTTCTGTTCTTTATCGGCTTATTTATGGTAGTCGGCGGGCTGGAACAGACGGGAATCTTAGAAATCATTGCGGGATTTATCGGAAAAGTCAGCAAAGGCAACTTAAGGCTGATGATTGCCATTATTATCTGGGTGTCTGCCGTTGCGAGCGCGTTTGTAGATAATATTCCATTTGCGGCAACTATGATTCCAGTGATTAAAAGCCTTGCCGCAGCACAGGGCGTCAGTCTGGAAACATTAGCCTGGGCACTGTCCATGGGTACCGATATCGGCGGCAGCGCTACTCCAATCGGAGCCTCTGCAAATGTTGTCGGCACTTCTGTAGCAGCCAAAAACGGTTATATTATCGGGTGGGGAAAATACTGTAAATCAGCAGCTCCAGCCACAATTATTGTAGTAGCAGTATCTATGGTTATTATTTTTATCCGCTACTGTTAATTTTATTGTTATTGTAATATAGAAAGGAGATTCTGCTATGGCACAGACAATTATTTCAGTCAGCCGTGAATTTGGCAGCGGCGGTCATATTATCGCCGAGAAAATCGCAAAAGACCACGTCCTGAGGTTTTACGACAGACATCTGCTGGATGAAATTGCAAATGAAAACAATGTACAGGTAGAGGTTCTGGAAAAATATGATGAAAAACCGCGCAATGCGTTTCTTTCCAGAAGGGTTGGCGCGTTTTCTAATTCTATGGAAGAAATACTTGCGGAAATGCAGTTTGATTATATCCGGAAAAAAGCTGACAGCGGAGAATCCTTTGTCATTGTGGGCCGCTGTGCGGAAACGGTGCTGAGCGGACACAGCGGACTGATTTCTATCTTTGTCGTCGGAGATGATGAGGCTAAATTAAAGCGTGTGGAACAGGTTTACAAACTGAATTCGAATGAAGCGATTCTGAAGATGAAGCGGCATGATAAAAAACGCAGGCAGTATCATAACAGGCATTCGAGTTTCCGCTGGGGGGATTCCAGGAATTATGATTTATGCATAAACAGCAGCAAGCTCGGACTGGACAGAACGGCTGAGGCGCTGGAGGATTATATTAAGGCGAGAATCAGTCAGATGTAAATTGGATGTTGAAAGTTTATGGATACCCGGACGCCGGGTGACGGGAAGATGCACGGGCTTCCTGCTCCGGCTCCGGAATGTTAAGAATCCCTAAGTATTCTGCATCCAGGCTGTGGAACCGGACGGGACGCGGCACCTATTCGCCCTGGCCTGCTGCCAGCAGCTACCGGTGCCGCTACGGCTTCGCCGCCTGGTTTTAGAGCAGAATACTAAGGGATTCTAAACATTCCTCCAATGTCGCGGGAAGCCCGTGCATCTTCCCGTCACCCGGCTGGTTTTCATATGTTTTACGTGAAAAAACTTAGACGCTGTGGCGAATCTTATACAGCAGGCGGGATGTAAGCCGCTGCTTTAAACTGTGCATACCGTATCCGAAAGTTTATGTAATTCTTTCTATAAAACAAGACGGAAGCAGAATTTTGCCAGACTGTACTTACCGTATCCGAAAGTTCATACATTCTTTTCCATTAACAAACGGAAGTGAAATTTTCCCAGGCTGTACATACTGTATCCAAAAGTTCATGTAAATCCTCTCCATTAACAAACGGGAGGAAAATTTTCCCAGGCTGTACATACCGTATCCAAAAGTTCGTGTAAATTCTTTCCATTAACAGACGGGAGGAAAATTTTCCCGGCTATACATACCGTATCCAAAAATTCATGTAAATCCTTTCCAAAAAACAGCCGGGAGAGGGGATTTGCCAGGTCTTCCTGCGGCATTGGAAGAATGTTTAGAATCCCTTAGTATTC
>CANDJC010000188.1 GCA_947384955.1 uncultured Eubacterium sp.
GGAGCCGTCACAGGAAGCCGGTGCATCTTCCCGTCACCCGGCGTCCGAGTGGCCACAATACCCCCCCCCCAAAAAATCCACCAGCATTTTCGAACATTCCCAATACACGTACCACAGATTCCAAATTAAAAAACTGCAGCCGCCGGAATTTTAGCATCTCCCGCCTGCTGCAGTTTCCCCGGGCGGCATTCCCGCCCTTCTTTTCTTTATTCTGTTTCAATATCTATCTCAGTCTCTTCCTCTGCTGTCATTTGATTTCGATATGCTTCCAGTATAATCGTCTGAATCCGGTCTCTGGTTTCAGAATTAATTGGATGAGCGATATCGCGGAACTCCCCATCTGCTGCCTTTCTGCTAGGCATAGCTATGAACAATCCCTTCACTCCTTCGATTACTTTGATATCATGTACCACAAATTCATCATCAATGGTAATAGATACCACAGCTCTCATTTTTCCTTCTCTTTCTACTTTGCGGACTCGGACATCTGTTATACGCATCATCTTTCGCCCCTTTCTTCATTCTTCCTTTTAAGCACCTCACATCCATTTGCTCTTGTGTGACTTGTAATTTATAACTATAACCCATACCGTTCATTCGTATCTTCGACTACTACCTTAATACCGCTGTCACCACAGTAATAGGTATTTGCCTTCAGTGTACCACGGCTTTCTACGATACAATTTTCGATATGTGTATTGTCACCTATGTATACTTCATTCAAAATAATAGAATTTTTAATCGCACAGTTTTTACCAACAAATACTTCCTTAAACAGCACAGAATTTTCCACTTTGCTGTTAATAATACAGCCGCTGGAAATCAGGCTGTTGTGTACATCGGAGCCTACATTATATTTTGCCGGAGGCAGGTCATCCACTTTTGAATAAATATGCGGATATTCCCGGAAAAAGAATTTGCGGACTTCTGGTTTAAGAAAATCCATGTTTGTCCGGTAATAGGACTCTACGGTAGAAATATTGCTCCAGTATCCTTCCAGCTTATATCCATAAATGCGCTTCAGGTTTTTGTACCGGATTAAGATATCTGTTACGAAATCATTCCGGCTCTCCTGAGCGCAGTGTTCAAGCAGGTCAATCAGCTGCCGTCTGCGGATAATATAAATTCCTGTAGAAATCGTGTTCGAGCGCGCAACCATCGGCTTTTCCTCGAATTCTACAATTCTGGAATCCTCGTTCATCCTGACAACACCATAACGGCTGACGTCTTCCGACACAGCCATGTCTTTTACAACAACTGTAATATCAGCCTTTTTTTCTATATGATAATCTAATATTTTATTATAATCGATTTTGTATACGCAGTCGCCGCTTGTGATAATCACATACGGTTCATGGCAGCGTTTCAAAAAGTCAATGTTTTGGTACATTGCATCGGCTGTACCGCGGTACCACCAGCTGTTATCTGCTGTCACGGTCGGGGTAAATACATACAGCCCGCCCTGCTTTCTTCCAAAATCCCACCATTTGGAAGAACTTAAATGCTCATTTAAGGAACGTGCATTGTACTGTGTCAGTACGGCTACGGTCTGAATCTGAGAGTTGGTCATATTGCTTAATGCGAAGTCAATACAGCGAAAACTCCCTCCTACCGGCATTGCCGCAATTGCCCTTTTCCTTGACAATTCCTGCATGCGGTTGTTATTTCCGCCGGCGAGAATCAATCCTAATGCTTTCATGCCGATTCACCTTCCTTTATAATCACATTTCCGCTCGCAAGCTGTCCGTCCGGATAATCAGCCGCTGTCGTTTCTCCTGAGACCGCGGTATTGCGCCCGATTCTGACATCCGAAGGAATGACGGAGTCTTCCCCGACAGTAACTAAGTCAAATGCATATACTTTCGGATTGTAGGTACTCGGCGCATATTCTCCGATACCAATCTGTGCCCGGTCTCCAATCTTTGTATTTTCTGCAATAATTCCTTTGTCAACAAGAACATTCTCTCCAATGATAACGTCTTTCATAATAATGGAATTACGTACTACAGAGCCTCTGCCAATCGTAACGCCGGCGCCGACAATGGAATTGTAAACTTCTCCAAAAATCTCGCTGCCTTCTCCAATCAGGCTCTTTTCCACGATTGCTTCGGACGCAATATACTGTGGCTCAATTATATCACACTTTGTATATATTTTCCAATATTTCTCGTATAAATTAAATTCCGGAATCAAATCAATCAGTTCCATGTTGGCTTCCCAGTAAGAGCCCAGTGTTCCTACATCTTTCCAGTAGCCGTTGTACTCGTATGCATACATTCCCGAACCCTGCTCATGCAGATACGGAATAATATGCTTGCCGAAATCGCAGCCGCCCTGGTCTTTGAGCATGACAAGCGCATCTTTTAATACCTGCCAGCTGAATATGTAAATACCCATGGAAGCCATGTTACTCCTTGGATGTTCCGGTTTTTCTTCAAATTCCAGTATCCGCTTTTTCTCATCTGTGATGACAATGCCGAATCTGGATGCCTCTTCTAACGGAACCGGCATTGCGGCAATGGTTACATCCGCGTGGTTTGCCTTATGAAAATCGAGCATTTCCTCATAATCCATTTTATAAATATGGTCACCGGATAAAATAATTACATATTCCGGATGATAAGATTCCATATATTTTAAATTCTGAAAAATTGCATTTGCCGTCCCGGTATACCATTCACTGTTATCACTTTTTTCATATGGCGGCAATACGGTGACTCCTCCGTTATTTCTGTCTAAATCCCAGGGAATGCCAATGCCGATATGCGAATTTAACTGCAGCGGCTGGTACTGTGTCAGCACACCTACCGTATCGATACCGGAATTAATACAGTTACTAAGCGGGAAATCAATAATACGATACTTTCCGCCAAATGCTACCGCCGGCTTTGCTACCGCAGAAGTCAGCACACCGAGCCGGCTTCCCTGTCCGCCAGCCAGCAGCATGGCAATCATTTCTTTACGAACCATTTTGCTCACCTCTCGTCCAATAATCAGTCTATATGTACTATATTATAACACATCCGAATAAAAATGTACAATAATTTTCACATTTTTTTGCTAATTTTTTCGCCTGTTTTTGTAGAAATTTACAAGATTTTACAGATTATCCAAAAACAGAAATCATAAGAAATAAATTGCAAAATGCCCGGATATGTTTATAATAAGAATAGAGCATGGTAATACTGCTTGCCGAACTTTTCATTTCTATTTATAAAAGTTCCTCTGCATATTTCCGTGAAATTAAATTAAGATTGTGAAGGTGTGAACAAATGTATCGTATTAATTTTAATCAGCCGGTCAGCGTTCATTTTATCGGCATCGGCGGTATCAGCATGAGCGGGCTTGCTGAAATCCTGCTGGAGGAACATTTTACCATATCCGGCTCTGATACAAAAGAATCGGAACTTACTAAAAAACTCGAACAGTCCGGCGCTGTTATTTACTACGGACAGCAGGCTTCCAACATCAGCCCTCAGACAGAACTCGTCGTATATACGGCGGCTGTGCACGAAGACAACCCGGAATTCCGGGAAGCTTTAGCGCAGAATATCCCGATGCTGAGCCGTGCCGAGCTGTTAGGCCAGATTATGGATAACTACAGGCTTTCTGCCGCTGTCGCCGGAACACACGGCAAAACTACCACGACTTCCATGATTACCGAGATTTTACTCTCTGCCAGCTTTGACCCTACGATTTCTGTAGGCGGTATTCTCGCGTCAATTAACGGAAATATCCGTGTCGGACATTCCGATTATTTTGTTACGGAAGCATGTGAATATACAAACAGTTTTTTGCATTTTTATCCAAAGTACAGTATCATACTAAATATAGAAGAAGACCATCTGGATTTTTTTAAAGACATCGAGGATATCCGCCGCTCTTTCCGCCTGTTTGCCGAAAACACTGCCGCCGACGGCGCTGTCATTGTAAACGGTGAGATTGACCGCCTCCAGGAATTATGCGGCGGACTGGCACCCGAAGTCCTTACATACGGCTTTGACCCTTCCTGTGACTTTTACCCGGAAAATATTACATATCAGGAATCCGGCCATGCACAGTTTTCCATTATGCACCGTGCTAAAAAAATCGTCCAGTCCGGTCATTCGGGCACATCCTCGTTCCTTGCCGGAAAGCAGACCGAAAAAATATGCGATGTAAGCTTAAGCGTTCCCGGCAGACACAATATCAGCAACGCACTGGCTGCCGCGGCGCTGGCTGTTAAAATGCAGATTCCGGCTGATGCCATTGCAAAAGGACTTCATGCATTTCACGGCACCGAGCGCAGGTTTCAGCTTAAGGGTACTTTAAACGGAGCCGCCGTCATTGATGATTATGCGCACCATCCGACGGAAATCACTGCCACGTTAAACGCTGCGAAGGATTATCCGCACAAACGCATCATCTGTGTGTTCCAGCCTCATACATACACCCGGACGAAGGCCTTTCTGGATCAATTTGCAGATTCTCTGGCTGCCGCCGATATTGTAGTGCTGGCTGATATCTACCCCGCAAGAGAAACCGACGACCTCGGCATCAGTTCCCGCGATATCTTAAAGCGCCTGGAAGCGGAGGGAACCGAATGCTATTATTTTCCATCCTTTGAAGAAATTGAAAAATTTTTATTAAAAAAAATAATGAACGGCGATTTGTTGATAACTATGGGCGCCGGAGATATATTAAAAGTGGGTGAAAGCCTGCTTAACCACTAGTTATCCACATTATCCACATTAAATTGTGCATAAACTGCATTTTTTAATGTGGATTTTTTGTGTTTTACACGATTTGCATGTGGATAACTCAAAAGATTCCATTCCAGGCGATTTTGAAGATTAATATAATTTTAACTTCATGTTTATCCACGTTATCCACGTTATCCACAAGCATCCGGATATGCGTAATTCACATGTTCATGCGAAAAATACGGGCTTCTCAATTGGAAAATCCTGTGCTATAATCTGTGCTGTAAGGCAGAAACTTAAAACTGTCCAGAAAAATTTCTGAATAAGAAGAATTTCTGAATAAGAAGACTGTGGATAGAAAAACTGTGGATAGAAAGACTGTGGATAGAAAGACTTGTGGATAAGAACTGCTGAAGGAAAAGGTCTGTGAAGAAAGGCTGCCAGGGAAAAGGTCTGTGACATATGGGCTGCTGAAGGAAAAGAACTGTGAAATTAAGAGGGACTGCATATGGCTGATATATTACTGAAGCGTGACAGCATGCTCGCTGCCACCTATGTACCGAATACGTTTATAGACGAATATATGACCCATGCTGACGGAGAGTTTGTAAAAATTTATCTCTATCTGCTGCGGTGCATGAACAATCCGGATACTGTATTTTCCATTTCAGATATCGCGGACAAGTTTGACTATACGGAAAAAGACGTTACGCGTGCACTGAAATACTGGGAGAAAATGCATCTGCTCCGCCTGGAATTTAACAGCCGCGAAGAGCTTACCGGTATCTGTCTGTCAGATTTTACAGATTCTGCGCCTTTTCAGGCTGCCGCGCCGAAAGCGCCTGGAAACAGCCAGGACAGCAGATCCGGTCCGCAGCTGCCGAAACGCACGGAATATACAAAGCACCAGCTGCTTGCGTTCAGCGAAGATGAAACGGTAAAAGAACTGTTATTCGTAACCGAACGCTATCTGGGCCACCCGCTGAACAATACCGAAATCCAGACGATTCTGTACTGGCTGGATAAACTGGGGTTCTCTCAGGATTTAATCGAATACCTGATTGAACAGTGCATAGCCAAAAATCATTCAAGCATCCGGTATATGGATAAAATCGCCATGTCCTGGGCTGAGGCGGGTATCCGCACGCTGACCGCTGCCAGACAGGAGGCCGGAACTTACAACAGCACTGTATACGCGGTGCAAAAAGCTTTCGGTATCTCAAACCGGAGCCTGGCCGGAGCCGAAATCGATTATGTAAAGAAATGGTCTGATGATTTTGGATTTTCAGATGAGATTATTTCTCTGGCATGTCAGAAAACGATTCTGAGCATCCATCAGATAAGCTTTGAGTATGCCGATACTATTTTAGAAAGCTGGAAGCAGCAGAATGCCCATACCGTAAATGATATCCGGTTACTGGATGCACAGTATCAGGAGGCAAAGGCCAAGAAATATGCCGCCAGCAAGACCGCCCCTGTACGCACAGCAAAAGGAACGCTGGCAACCGGCTTTTCCAACTTCACCCAGCGGACTTATAATTATGAAGAACTGGAACGTGAACTGCTGTCACATGCCAGATAACGGAGAAGCGCTATGTCTTTATCAAATTCGCAATATGACGAAATACAGCGCCAGTATGACGCAAAACAGCTGCGCAGCCAGCATGTTTTACAGGAGCGCAAAAGCCAGCTTTACCGGAAATATCCGCGCCTTAAGGAATTAGAATCGCTGACTGCATCTGCCAGCGTACGCCGCGCGAAGCAGCTGCTTGACGGCGACGAAACAGCCCTGGCCAGTCTGAAGCAGGAGCTTGACGGCTACCGCAGAGAGCGCAGCGGGATACTGAAAAATGCCGGAGTAGACGAACAGTATTTTAAGCCGCCTTATACCTGCCCGGACTGCCAGGATACCGGATATATCGGCGCGAAACGCTGCCACTGCTTTGAACAGGCCGCCATCGACCTTGTGTATACCCAGTCTAATATCCGGCATATTTTGCAGGAAGAGAATTTTTCCCGCTATTCTTTCGAATATTATTCGGATACCAGGCGAAATGAGGCTACCGGGCTGACTCCCAGAGAAACTGCCCGCAAAGCCGTTGCAGAAGCGCGCTTATTTATCAGACAGTTTGATACAGAATTCAGCAATTTATTTCTGTACGGAGACACCGGCACAGGCAAGACTTTTTTGTCCAACTGCATTGCCAGAGAACTGCTGGATACCGGACATTCTGTCATTTACTTTACGGCTTTCGGGCTGTTTGATATACTGGAAAAAAACAAATTTCAGAAAGATTCACGGGCCGCTGCTTCTATGCAGCATATCTTTGACTGTGACCTTCTAATCATTGACGATCTGGGGACGGAAATGGCAAATACCTTTACCATTTCGCAGTTCTTTTTATGCTTAAATGAACGGATACTGCGGAAAAAATCCACCATCATATCCACGAATTTAGGCTTTGACCAGCTCCACGGGATTTACTCTGAGCGGATTTTCTCCCGGATTGTGAGCAGTTATACTATGATAAAACTTTTTGGTGACGATATCCGGCTCCAAAAGCGAAAATTAAATTAAACGGAGGATTCCATTATGCATTATGACGAAAACACCATTGATAGTATTCCGGTAGGGGTACTCGGCCTGATTCCGATGTCAAACTGCTCAGAACTTGGAAAAAAAGTTGACAATTATCTTGTACAATGGCGCCATGAACATCAGTCCGACCACAAAACAACAATCGCTTTTAAAGGCTTTGAACGTGACACCTATATTGTCAATGCCAGTGCTCCGCGCTTTGGCACTGGCGAAGCGAAAGGCTTTATCAAAGATTCCATACGGGGATACGACCTCTTTATCATGACCGACGTTACCAATTACCACGAGACGTATACCGTATGCGGCCAGCCGAATCACAAGTCCCCGGACGACCATTATGCAGACTTAAAACGCATTATCGCCGCCGCCGGAGGCAAGGCCCGCCGGATTACCGTTATTATGACTTTCTTATACGAAGGCCGCCAGCACAGGCGCAACGGGCGCGAATCCATGGACTGCGCCATGATGCTGCAGGAGCTGACAAATATGGGCGTGGAAAACATCATTACCTTTGATGCCCATGACCCGCGCGTGCAGAATGCAATCCCTCTTGCCGGCTTTGAAACAATCCAGCC
>CANDJC010000189.1 GCA_947384955.1 uncultured Eubacterium sp.
ATTTTTTCCTTCGGATGCGACTCTGGAAAAAAGCTGGAAGTTCTTAGTTTTCTGCCCGATATCCAGGATTTGGGGGCTCTTTAAATTTCACCATATAAAAACCCCGAAGCCCCCAAAAGGCGCCTGCCAGAGCCACTGCTTACAGCCCGCAATAACGCCAGGGCATCAGGCGCCGGTCCGTCCGCAGCCACAGCCTTGCCGCAGAAAACTTAGAACTTCCTGCTTTTTGGAAGCGGAGTATCCGAAGGAAAAAATTTCTCTGTCCAGCGTCCCGAAAGAAAAAACCTCTCCCTCAGAACCAGCCTCTCTGACAAATCAGCCATAAATCCCCCAGCAAGTCCCCCTCATTCTTCTTCTCCGCGGAAAAACTGATACACCGCCACCGCCGCCTTCTCATTCATACTATCCGCCTCACAGAGCTGCTCCACCGTCGCCTCCCGTATCGCATCCATCGACTGAAAATACCGCATCAGCGCTTTCCTCCTGGCCGGCCCGATTCCCGGAATATCATCTAAAACAGAATGCACCTGGCTCTTGCTTCGCAGCGAGCGGTGATACTCTATAGCAAATCTGTGCGCTTCATCCTGAATTCTCGTTATAAGCCTAAAGCCTTCAGAATTTTTATCAATCGGCAGTTCAATATTGTTAAAATAAAGCCCTCTGGTCCGGTGGGAGTCGTCTTTTACCATGCCGCATACAGGAATGGACAGATGCAGCTCGTCAAGCACCTGCAGTGCGATATTCACCTGGCCGCGTCCGCCGTCCATCATAATTAAATCCGGAAATTTTGTAAAACTGCCATAAGCGTCTTCCAGATTTTTTTCTGCGCGTTCCCTGCGTTCTTCCATGCCGTGGATAAACCGCCTGGTCAGCACTTCGTGCATCGAGGCATAATCATCGGGGCCTGTAACGGTGCGGAGCTTGAATTTACGGTAATCGCTGCGGCATGGTTTTCCCTTTTCGTATACAATCATCGAGCCGACGCTTTCAAACCCGTTTGTATTGGAGATATCGTAGGCTTCCACACGGGTGATTCCAGGCAAGTCTAAAATCTCCGCGATTTCCTTCATCGCTCCGATTGTTCTTCCCTCTTCCCGCTTTAATCTCTCCTTATCCTGGTTCAGTACGAGTCTCGCATTTTTCTGTGCCAGGTCTACCAGCTTTTCCTTCATGCCTTTCTGCGGCACACGGATGTATACTTTCTGGCCGCGCTTCTCTGTCAGCCACTGTGCGATGACTTCGCTTTCTTCAACGGCTGTCTGCAGCATAATTTCTTTTGGTATAAACGGCGTGCCCGCATAATACTGTTTCAAAAATGATGTCAGAATCTGCTGCGTCGTATCTCCCACATCAATCGTAACATAAAAATGCTCCCGGCCAATCAGCCTGCCGTCGCGGATGAAGAAGACCTGGACTACGGCATCCCTGTCGTCTTTTGCCAGTGCGATAATGTCTTTATCCTCGCCGTCTGAATTGGAGACTTTTTGTTTCTCGGATACCTGGCGCACGCTATTCATCAGGTCCCTGTATTCCATGGCTTTCTCAAAGTCCATTTCCGCAGAAGCTGCCTGCATTTTTTGCTCAAGCTCTTCTAATATGGGCTTATAATTCCCGTTTAGAAAATCCAGTACCTTTTTTATCTGTACCCGGTAATCCTCCGGGGAAATGTAGCCCTGGCAGGGGCCGAGGCACTGATGAATATGATAATTCAGGCAGGGACGGTCTTTTCCTGTATCGCGCGGAAGCTGCCTGTTACAGGTCCTTAACTGATAGAGCCTGCGAATCAGCTCAATCGTATCCTTGACGGCTCCCGCACTGGTATAAGGCCCGAAATACTGAGATTTATCCTTTTTCATCTGACGCGAAAAAAGGACCCTGGGGTAAGTTTCCCCCAGCGTCACTTTTATATACGGATAAGTCTTGTCATCCTTTAGCAGGATATTGTATTTCGGACGGTGTTCTTTAATCAGGTTGCATTCGAGCACAAGCGCTTCCAGCTCAGAATCCGTAATGATATATTCAAACCGGTCGATTAACGTAACCATCTGGTCTTTGCGGACTCCTTCATTATGGCTGGCGCGAAAATACTGACGCACACGGTTTTTCAGACTGACCGCTTTTCCGACATAGATAATCGTATCGTTTTTATCGTGCATCAGGTAGACTCCCGGACGGTCCGGGAGCTTTTTTAGTTCTTCCTGAATATTAAACATTATTTCCTGTCATCTTCCTTCTGATCATTCTGTTTCCAAAGCTGCCGCTCCCAGTCTGGCTGCACAGGCATCCGCTCCTTTCCGGCTGTATCCGGCTCCGGCTGTGACTGGCCCGGGACATTTGACATCTGCCCGGCTGGATTCTGCCCCCATTCCGGCTGGCCTGCTGCTGATACATTTTGCGCTGTTCCTTCCCTGCCCGGGATATTCGGTACTGCTCCCGCCTGACCCGGGGCCGGCATGTTCGGATTGACACCTGGCTGGCCCGATATATCCGGTGCAGTTCCTGCCTGACCCAGGGCTGACATATTCGGCATTGTGCCCGCCCGGCCTGATATATCTGGCACTGCTCCTGGCTGGCCCGGGGCTGGCATGTTCGGCATTGTGCCCGGCTGGCCTGATATATCCGATGCTGCTCCTGGCTGGCCTGGCGATTTCAGCATCTGCCCCGGAACTGACGGATTCTGCCCCCACCCAGCCTGGCCTGCTGCTGTTTCATTCGGTACAGCTCCGGCCTGACCTGGTACGGATACAGTTTGTGCTCCCGGCTGGCCTGATACTGGTGTATTCGGTGTCATGCCCGCCTGACCTGGTGCCGGAACATTCGGCATCATGCCCGCCTGGCCCGGCATGTTCGGCATGACGCCTGGCTGGCCCGGGGCCGGCATATTCGGCTTGACTCCCGCCTGACCCGGCACTGGCATGTTCGGCATCGTACCTGGCTGACCAGGCGCCGGAATATTCGGCATGACTCCCGGACGGCCCGGAACTGATGCATTCGGTGTCATGCCTGCCTGGCCTGGTGCCGGCACATTTTGCATGACACCTGGCTGGCCTGGTACTGGCGCATTCGGCATGACGCCTGGCTGGCCCGGGACCGGAGTATTCGGAATAACACCCGCCTGGCCTGGTGCTGGCGCATTCGGCATAATGCCTGGCTGGCCCGGGGCCGGGGTATTCGGCATGACACCCGGACGGCCCGGGACTGGCGCATTCGGTATTCCGCCTGGCTGGCCTGCTGCTCCCTGCAGAATCACGGGCTGCTTTTTCTCACCCGGCTTCTCCGGTGTTTCTTCTTCCGGCGGCTGCGGGATTCCTTTCAGGTCACGGTAAATCCGCATAAATTCTTTTCCGGTAATCGTTTCATGTTCAAACAGATATTCCGCAATTTTATCCAGTACATCGCGGTTTTCCTCTAACAGCTTTCTGGCTGTTTCGTAGCTTTCTTTTAAGAGTATCTGCACTTCCTGGTCGATTTCCGCTGCCGTATTGTCGCCGCAGTTTAGTACCGGTCTGCCGTCCAGATATCTGTTTTCTACGGATTCCAGGCTGATCAGGCCGAATTTTTTGGACATTCCGTACTGGGTAACCATGGCGCGCGCAATCTGCGTTGCCTTTTCAATATCATTCGAAGCCCCTGTCGTAATCGAGTGAAATACGATTTCCTCCGCGGCGCGGCCCGCCATAAATGTAACCAGGCGTGCTTTCAGTTCTTCTTCGGACATCAGGTATTTTTCTTCTTCCGGCGCCTGCATCACATAGCCGAGCGCTCCCATTGTCCTTGGTACAATCGTGATTTTCTGCACAGGCTCCGCATTTTTCTGCAGGGCTGTTGTCAGCGCATGGCCTACTTCATGATAAGCGACAATCCGCTTTTCTTCTTCGCCCAGTATCCGGTCTTTTTTCTCTTTTCCGGCAATTACGACCTCCACGGATTCAAATAAATCTGACTGGTTCACATACTTTCTGCCATTTTTGACGGCATTAATCGCAGCTTCATTAATCATGTTTGCCAAATCAGAGCCGACCGCGCCGGAAGTAGCCAGTGCTATCGCATCCAAATCAACTGTTTCATCCATCAGCACATCTTTGGAATGTACTTTGAGTGTCTCCACGCGGCCTTTCAAATCCGGCTTTTCCACAATAATGCGCCGGTCAAACCGCCCCGGACGCAGCAGGGCTTTGTCCAGCACTTCCGGACGGTTGGTAGCCGCAAGAATTAAAAGGCCTTTGGAAGTATCAAAGCCGTCCATTTCAGCCAAGAGCTGGTTCAGCGTCTGCTCCCGTTCATCATTTCCGCCGCCGTAACGGGTATCGCGGCTTTTGCCAATGGCATCAATCTCGTCAATAAAGATAATGCACGGCGCCTGTTTCTGTGCTTCTTTAAATAAATCTCTGACACGGGAAGCGCCGACGCCGACAAACATTTCTACAAAATCAGAACCTGCCAGCGAGAAAAACGGCACATTCGCCTCCCCTGCAACCGCTTTTGCCAGCAGTGTTTTTCCCGTTCCGGGGGGGCCTACTAAAAGCGCGCCTTTGGGCAGCTTTGCTCCGATATCTGTATATTTCTGCGGATTATGCAGAAAGTCTACGACCTCCTGCAGAGATTCCTTTGCTTCATCCTGTCCTGCGACATCCTTAAAGGTAACGCCCGTCTTTTTTTCCACATATACTTTTGCCGTATTTTTTCCGACTCCCATGCCCATGCCGTTTCCCATCTTGCGCATCAAAAATCCCATGACCGCCCACAGCAGCAGAATCGGCAGCACAATGCTCAGAATATTGTATACCCATGTGGCAGAATCATCCGGAATATACGGATAGTATTCTACTCCGTGCTCTTTCAGCAGCGCTACGAGTTCTAAATCATTCCCGGCAATGCCTGTAAAATACGTAATGGTAACAAATTCATTTTCTGCTTTTTTCGGTGTAATCCGATAACTGTTTGAAGTAACATGCACTTCATCGACTTTATCCTCTTCCACCATTTTCAGAAATTCCGTATAAGAAATTTCCTTTGTGGTCATATCTCTCTGCCACCGGCTGAACATGCTCATAAAAAAAAGAGCCACAAGCGTTATCAGCAGAAACAGCAGAATCATCTGGCCGTTTGCATTTCTTTTATTATTGTTATTGCTTCCGTTATTTGGTGACTGATTATTCATTTCTCCTCCATCCGCTGTATGATACGTTCTAATATGAAACGCCGTCTGTTTTATTATAAGTGGATTGGTTTTATAACGCAACATTCTAATCGTGAACTTTTTGCGAAATTTCTTAATTTAATAAAAAATTTATAACTGAATGATAAATTCCCGCGTCGAAACGCACAAATATAACCGGCCTGCAGCAGACAGAGTGATGAAAATCCCCCTTCCAGCCGCAGACCGGAAAATTTGCTTTAGTTCTGTTCGAATGCCAGCGCCGCCTCCACAAATCCGCGGAATAACGGATGCGGGCGGTTCGGCCTTGACTTCAGCTCCGGATGCGCCTGTGTCGCGATAAACCACGGATGCTCCGGCACTTCAATCATCTCTACTATACGCCTGTCCGGTGACATGCCGGATAAGCGGAGGCCGTTTTCTGTCAAAACAGCCCGGTAATCATTATTTACTTCGTAACGGTGACGGTGACGCTCGTGAATCGTTTCTTCTCCGTAAAGCGCATATGCTTTTGACTCTGTATCGAGTACGCACGGATAAGAGCCAAGCCTTAACGTGCCGCCGATATCGCCGTCTTCATCCTGATCCGGCATCAGCGCAATGACCGGATGCGTCGTCTTCGGGTCAAGCTCGATGCTGTGCGCGTCATTCATCCCGCATACATTGCGTGCAAACTCAATAATCGCAACCTGCATGCCCAGACACAGGCCCAGATACGGTATTTTATGTTCACGGGCATACTGCGCGGCCAGAATCTTTCCGTCCACACCCCGGATTCCAAAGCCGCCCGGCACAAGGATGCCGCTGACATCTCCTAAAAGCTCGTCCACCGTATCCGGCGTTATCTGCTCGGAATCTACCCATTTAATATCTACCGTTGCACGGCTTTTAATGCCTCCGTGCTTCAGTGCCTCCACAACCGATATATAGGCATCATGAAGCTGCGTGTATTTGCCGGCCAGCGCTATCCTTACCTCTTTCTCCGGATTCTTCAGATTTTCAATCATCTCGTTCCATTCTGCTAAATCCGGCTCCGGACACGGCAGATGCAGACATTCGCAGGCTGCTTTCGCCAGATTCTCTTTTTCCATGGCAAGCGGAGCCTCATACAGATATTCCACATCCAGATTCTGCAGCACATTTCTGTTCGGTACATTGCAAAACAGCGCGATTTTATCTTTTAAGCTCTGGTCCAGCGGATGCTCGGAACGGCATACAATGACATCCGGCTGAATTCCCATTCCCTGCAGCTCCTTGACGCTTGCCTGCGTCGGTTTCGTCTTCAGTTCCCCGGACGCCTTTAGATACGGAATGAGCGTTACATGAATCAGCATCGCATTTTCCCGCCCGACTTCATGCTGGAACTGCCTGATGGATTCCAAAAAAGGCTGGCTCTCGATATCCCCGACCGTACCCCCTACTTCAATAATCGCAATATGCATGTCCGGCGAAGTAAAATTCCGGTAAAAACGGCTCTTAATCTCATTTGTAATATGAGGAATTACCTGCACTGTGCCTCCTCCATAGTCTCCCCGGCGTTCTTTCTGTAATACGGACCAGTAAATTTTGCCAGTTGTGACGTTGGAATTTTTGGTAAGGCTTTCGTCAATAAACCGCTCATAATGTCCCAGGTCTAAATCTGTTTCTGCACCGTCATCGGTAACAAATACTTCCCCGTGCTGAATCGGATTCATCGTTCCCGGGTCAATATTAATATATGGGTCAAATTTTTGCATCGTCACTTTATAGCCCCGGGCTTTCAGTAAACGCCCCAGGGATGCTGCTGTAATTCCTTTTCCAAGTCCTGATACTACTCCGCCGGTGACAAACACATACTTAACAGGCATAATTTTCCTCCTAGTTTCTTCTATTTTTGTTATAAAATCTTATCTGTTCATCTGCATCATTTTCTCTAAACAGCTCAAAACCGCCCTTCACGCCGTATTCTGCCTTGTTGCATTCCGGACAGAAGTTGCCAAAAACAATTGACTTGCCGCAGCGCTGGCAGTGTAATGTAACCATTGTATTTGCAGCTTCTTTATATTCCAGCCGCCCATCCCGAATCCACTGCTTTACCTGGCGCAGCGGGATTCCAAAAACTTCAGCCAGCTGGAATTCATTTACATCATGCTCCCGGACATACTCCCTTACTGCCCGAAATTCCATACTAGCCTGGCAGCTTTTGCATAAATCCGTTTCAGAATCTTCTGGAATCGGGCAGTGACACCATGAGCAGAATCTGCTCTCCTGAAACAGCTTCCCAACAACTTCCATCTGACTTTCCTCCTATCCTCTGCTTTGTTTCAAAATGATTTCATATATAATCATATTATACCGCAAATTGGAAACACTGTATACTGTTTTTTTTATTTGAGGGGTATCTTTTGAATGAAAGCGGCAGAAGAATGGATAAAAGAAGGGGGGGAAGGGAGGGGGTGGCTGCGCGGACGCCGGGAGAGGGGATTTGCACGGTCTTCCTGCGGCTGCTCCAGAATGTTAAGAATCCCTAAGCATTCTGCATTTACGCTGTGGCCCCGGACGGTCGCGGCACCT
>CANDJC010000190.1 GCA_947384955.1 uncultured Eubacterium sp.
TAGAACTTCTTACTTTTTGGAAGCGGAACATCAGAAGGAAAAAACTGCTCCGCCCGGCGTCCCGAAAGAAACACCCCTCCCCCAGCCTCCCTCACAATCCCTTCTAAATCCCTCAGAAAAAACAGAAGAAACCAGGCATCCCCCATACACTCATACGGAAACTGCCCGGTTTCTTTCTATTTATGCTCTGACTATTTCTCAGTCGCCGCCCCAGTCTGTCAGCTTTCTCATAATAACTCTGTCCTGCTGCTTAATAAATATAATATTATCGAAAATATCCTTACACGAAGTATCGCATGTATCAATCGACACAAACACCCCCGGATATACCTTCCTCCGTACTTTTATGTTCGCCCCTTTCGCATTATTCACCATCAGCCGCAGCTTCTTCAATTCATCCTCATCTGCCGCCTTGCGTGCTTTATCGCGAACCCGGATTCTGACTAACTGTACCCTTCTCGGGTCATCCTTGCAGGACTGCCCTGTTTTTTCCTCATATTCCTGAAACTTCTGCAGAACGGTTTCTGCCTTTGCAATATTTGCTTCCGCCGTCTTAATACTGTTGCTTAACTCTTCCATTTTCATGCGGATTTCGCCGCTGTTTCCTACCAGGACATGTGTTCTGATTTCCGCATTATTGCCAACGCTGTTTGCCTCTATGCCGCATACTGCATGGACACTGCCGCCCACAATACAGCCTTTCCTGCTCATGACAAATGCCCTGCCCTCACAGTAAACACTGCTGTTCAAAAAGATGTCTGCCGTAATGTCGCCCTTGCAGCGGATGGTCGCAAATTCAAAGAATTTGGCAGAAATAGCGCCCTTTGCGTCAATCACACTCTTGCCGTTGCCGAGCACACCGCCTGAAAGCACAATATCTTTGTTCGCATAAATGCTGCCGCCCTGTACAACCCCATCCACAGTCACGGTACCGGTAGCCCGGATTTCCACATCATCTACGCTGCCATGAATAATCACATCCCCGCGGAATTCAATATTGCCTGTATTGACATCCACATCGCCGGACACCTCATAAACAGGAAGAATGTTTATTTTATCATTGATTACGTCAATCTTGCCGGTAATCGATGCGATATACGTAACACCGTCTGCTTTGCATTCAAACCCCCTGCCACGCAGCGGCGGAAGGTCTCTGCCAGGTTTTGCGCGTACCGGCGTATCTTTGACCGTATAGCCGTCTTCCCCCTGTACTGCCGGATGATACAGGGCAATCTGCTGGCCCTCTGTCACCATCTCAAACAATTTAATTGTATAACTGACAGTACCGTCTTCATTAATTCTTGGCTTTCCGTCGAGCTGTCTCTGAAACATGTATTCAAAAAATCCGTCTTTTCCATCCTTCGGAGGCTTGCCTGATGCAACCGGAACAGACCGGCCATAGACTCCGCTCTGAATCATTCCAAGAATTGCATTTTTATCAATCCCGGTTTTCACCCCGCTGGCAGACAGCGCCGCCTGAACATCCTCTAAACGATACTTCTGCCCGTCAAAAGGTTCTGGCAGGCGTACATATGCGGTCATACCATCAGGACTAAAACTGACTGCTGTTCTATCAAGCTGTTGCGTCTGCATGACTTTACCACCCTTCACTTATAATTCATTAACCATATTACTTGCATGGTATATCTTTACTAATTTTAACATTTTTTCAGACAAACTTCAACAAATATTCTTGAAAATCCGTAAAGAATTATTCTATCAAAATGGAATTCTGCATCAAAAGCGCTTTATTCCCCCATCTGCGCGAGTCTTTGAAGCACTTCTTCCATCATTTTTTCATACTCTGCAAGTTTTTTCTTCTCTTCCTCGATTTTAGCCTGTGGTGCCTTGCTCAAAAATTTTTCATTCTGCAGCATATTATGAGAACGCGCCAGTTCCTTTTCCAGCCTTGCCTGTTCTTTTTTCAGCCGCTGCGTCTCTTTTTCCTTATCTACCAGCTCCTCAAGCGGAATATAGACTGCCGCCCCCGGAATGACTAAGGACACAGACTCCTCTGGAATCCGCTCCCTGTCTGCCTGGATACTGATTTCACTGGCATTTGTAAAGCTTTGATAAGACTCCTTCGCCTTTTGGAACATATCCCGTATCTGCATGTCATCCGATACAATAAATAATTTAGCCTTGCGGCTGTTCGGCACATCCATGTCCTTGCGGACGGTACGCACTGCCTTTACCAGGTCTTTGACATGGGAAAGCATCTGTTCTTCTGATTCAAAATGCAGCTCTTCTTTATATTCCGGCCACTGCGTAAGCATAATCGATTCTTCCTCAGGGTGCAGCGTGCAGAAAATCTCTTCGGTTATAAACGGCATAAACGGATGCAGCAGCTTTAACGCTTCCGTTAAAACCATGCGCAGCGTCCATAACGCAGCATTTGCAGACTGCGGCGCCTGCTCATACCGGTACGTGCGCAGCTTGGCGATTTCAATATACCAGTCGCAGAATTCATCCCAGATAAAATCATACACCTTCGAAACCGCAATACCAAGCTCAAATTTATCCATATTTTCTGTCATGTCTTTCGCCAGCGTATTTAATTTGGAAATAATCCATTTATCCGCCGGTTCAAACGCACCGGCATCCGGCTTTGTAATTTCCCTGCCGTCCAGGTTCATCATAATAAAGCGCGACGCATTCCACACTTTATTGGCAAAATTCCTAGATGCCTCCACGCGTTCCCAGTAAAAACGCATGTCGTTGCCCGGCGCATTTCCGGTAATCAGCGTCAGCCGCAGCGCATCGGCACCGTATTTGTCAATGACCTCCAGCGGGTCAATCCCGTTTCCAAGCGACTTGCTCATCTTGCGCCCTTTGTCATCGCGTACCAGCCCGTGAATTAAAACTGTATGGAACGGCGAACGCCCGGTATGCTCATAGCCGGAAAATACCATGCGGATGACCCAGAAGAAAATAATATCATAACCGGTTACAAGCACATCTGTCGGATAAAAATATTCCAGGTCCTGCGTTTTGTCCGGCCAGCCCAGCGTAGAAAACGGCCACAGCGCAGAAGAAAACCAGGTATCCAGCGTATCCGGGTCCTGCTCCATTCCGTCATGCCCGCATTTCGGACAGGTCTTTGGCGCATCCTCCGCTTTTGCCACCACCATTTCGCCGCACTCAGGGCAGTAATAGGCCGGAATGCGGTGCCCCCACCACAACTGCCTGGATATGCACCAGTCACGGATGCCTTCCAGCCAGTGCAGATAAATCTTGTCAAACCGTTCCGGCACAAATTTCAAATCCCCGTTTCTGACTGCCTCTATCGCAGGCTTTGCCAGCTCCTCCATTGCCACAAACCACTGCAGCTTCGCCATCGGCTCTACCGTAGTGCCGCAGCGGTCATGCGTGCCTACCGCATGTTCGTGTTCTCTAATAGATGCCAGAAGTCCGGCTTCCTCTAAATCCTTTACAAGCGCTTTACGGCATTCATACCGGTCCATGCCCTGATATTTCCCGGCATTTTCATTCATCGTGGCATCATCGTTCATCACATTAATCAGTTCCAGGCCATGCCGCTTTCCTACCTCAAAATCGTTCGGGTCATGCGCAGGCGTAATTTTCACGCATCCCGTTCCAAATTCCATATCTACATATTCATCTGCGATAACCGGAATCTCCCTGTTTACGACTGGCAGAATCAGCGTCTTTCCGATGATATCCTGATAACGCCCGTCTTTCGGATTCACAGCCACCGCGGTATCTCCAAACATCGTCTCCGGCCGGGTCGTGGCAATTTCCACAAACCTGCCTTCTTCCCCCGCAACCGGATATTTAATATGCCAGAAATGCCCTTTCTGGTCCACATGCTCTGTCTCCGCATCCGAAATCGACGTCCCGCATACCGGACACCAGTTAATAATGCGGTTTCCTTTATAAATATAACCTTTATTAAATAAACGGACAAACACTTCCTCTACAGCCTTCGAACAGCCCTCGTCCATTGTAAAACGCTCTCTCTGCCAGTCAGCGGCTGAGCCAATCTTTTTTAACTGCCGGATAATGCGTCCGCCGTACTCTTCCTTCCATTCCCATACTTTTTTCAAAAACCCTTCCCTGCCAAGGTCATTTTTATCAATTCCCTGTTTCTTTAACGAATCCGTAACGCGTACCTCCGTAGAAATCGAGGCATGGTCCGTCCCCGGCTGCCAGAGCGCATTGTATCCCTGCAGCTTCTTATAGCGGATTAAAATATCCTGCATCGTATTATCCAGCGCATGGCCCATATGCAGCTGCCCGGTAATATTCGGCGGCGGCATTACAATTGTAAACGGCTTTTTGCTGCGGTCTGCTTCGGCATGAAAATAACCGTTTTCTTCCCATTTCTGATAAAGCCGGTCTTCCAGGCCGGCCGGATTGTATGTTTTTGCTAATTCTTTTGACATAAATATATGCTCCTTTTCTTTTCGCCTGCTTTTGCTTTTTATAAATGATGAGATATAAAAAAAACCCTCACAGCCTTGCGGCTATAAAGGGCGAATGAGCGCGGTACCACCTTTTCTTTAACAAATGCGTAAAGATTCCTGCATCTGTCATCTTATGTCCAGTAACGCGGACGGGACGGAGCGGCTTACTGCATTCAGCTGCCCGGTTCAAAAGCTACCTTCCATCATCCGTATCCCAAGCCGCCTTCCAGCCAGCGGACAGCTCTCTCTGCCGGACGTAATGATGTACTCCTCTTTCTCATTACCTGTTTCTTATTGTTAAAAATTTCTCAGATATTTTATATCATATAAATGTTTTACAGAGTTGTCAAGAATTTTTTATAATCTTCCCAGTATCCGTATACCTGTGCCGATGTCCTGCAGTTATATAAAGCCCTGATTTCATCGGTCAGCTCATAGAGCGACTTTTTGTGCAGTTTTGCATATTCCAGCATATCAGACGGTATCTGTACCTCCTCAAAAGGCTCATTCGGTATCAGCTCCCTGAGTTTTTCAATTAAACGCCCGATAACCGGAAGATAACTGCCCGCAATTCTGCTCATATAAACAATCGCATCCGCTTTGCAGTAAATATGAGAATCGTCATTTCTGTCCTTCAGCATCGAAAGCCAGACCTGTTCTTCTTCTAAAAGGTCCTCCGCAGCCGCTAATTTTAAAATTCCCCTCGGAGAACCCGTCTTTGCCTCATAAATTCCCAGATTTTCATATAAATATGCTTTCAGCGTCTTCCACGAAAATTCAAACAGCCTGTCAAAATCAGACGCCGATGCTGAAATATTTTTATCCGATAAATCTGTCTCGTCCAGATACCCTGTAAGAGTCTGATACTGGCGTTTCAGCTGCTCAAATTTTTTCATATAAAACAATTCCGTCCTTTTCAATCTCTTTTCGAAGTTCATCCGATACACAGGCCGCGTTCATATCCACAAGGTCAAAACGCAGAAGTGCCGGTACCTGTTCTTCTGCCGCTTCCTGAAAATCCAGATACCAGGCCGCATTTGTAATGCCAAAAACCGCCAGGTCTATATCACTGCGGTTATGATTCGTCCCTCTGGCGCGGGAGCCGAACTGAATGATTTTCTCTATGCGGTACTGTCTGGCAAGACTGCACAGCCGGTCTATAATGTGCTGGTCCAGGTTCATGATATACACCTCTTTTCCTGCTGACACTGATTGTATCACATAGAAAGGGCCATGTACAGCCTGGCAGAAGAAAAATTTATCCGTATCTCTTCAACAAGACAATGAGGCGGAATATGAAGCGGCATTCGATTACAGCTGCTCAAAAATGCAGCATGACCGGCTCTAAATTAAAACAATTTCGAACAGAACAAAAGCTTCAAAAACGCCTTTTTATGAAACGATGGAACGTGTACCATTTTACGCATATGCCTCCAGTATATGAATCAGCGCATTCGCGCTGCTGCTGTGCGAGCGCTCCAGAACAGCCTTCGTTCGTTCCGATTCTGCAACTGCACAGTGTACCATTTTATGAGATGCTGTTGCTGTAAATAAAATCATTAAATCCGGGCTGCCAATTTTGCGGTCCAGGTTTGTTTTCATTTTTGTAAATACTTTCACTTTGCAGTGATATCTTTTGCAAATTTCTTTATACTGCGCTTCCATGCGTTCATGCCCGCCGATAATAACAACACTCATAAATTTGTTCCTCCTAATTTATATTAGCTATAACTAACCATTGTGTAAAAATAAAATGCCTCATGGCATTATGGTTTTACGTACTCCCCGTATTCTCTGTTAGTTGTTTCTAACTATCTGGCTATACGATACCACGATTGGAAGTATCTGTCAATAGAAAATAAGAATTATTATAATGAAACACCCTGTCTGAACTGTTACAGCTTGTAAATTCAAAAAGTCTGTGGTAATATAGAGATACAAAAATGAATGGGAAAGCAGGTGGAAAAATTGACAGCAGCAGAACAGATAAATCAGAAACATCAGGAAGATTTACAAAGATTAAAAGATTTTCGTCTGCTTGATGACGACTTCCTTACAAAGTGCTTTGAAGGAGATACTGCAAGCATAGAACTGGTATTGCAGATTGTATTGGAAAAACCAGATTTAAAAGTGCTTGACGTTCACACCCAGGTATTTGTGGAAAATCTGCTGAATCGTTCTGTGAGACTGGATATTCTGGCTGAAGACAGCACTGGGGCAAAACTGAATGTAGAAGTACAGCGCTCCGATAAGGGAGCCGGGAGAAAAAGAGCAAGATACAACTCCAGCATGATGGATGCAAATTTTTTGAATAAAAGCGAAGATTTTAACAAGCTTCCCGAAACATGGGTAATCTTTATCACAGAGAATGACGTAATGGGAAAAGGACTGCCGCTCTATCCGATTGAGCGTTGTTTTTTAAAGACAGGTGAAAAATTTGAGGACGGTTCACACATACTTTATGTGAATGGCGCTTATCGCGGAAATACACCTGTTGGAAAGTTAATGCATGACTTTTCCTGTACAAATGCAGCGGATATGTACTATGGAATACTGGCAGACCGCGTGCGATTTTTCAAAGAAAGCAAGGAGGGAATCGAGATTATGTGCCGGGCTATGGAAGACATGAGAAATCAGACATTAAAAGAAGGCTCCATCAATTCCGCAAAAAGAATGCTGGCAGATGGTATTTTAACACCTGAAAAAATCGCTGAATATGCAGGACTTTCACTTGACGAAGTAAATAAATTGAAAACAGAACCAATGGTTTAAAAATCGCGGGCCAGAAACCCGAAAACAGCTTCCCGGCCCGCATCATCACAGCTCCCTTTCAATATGGTTTTTTTGAATAATGTCATCAATAAAAGTTTCCTCACGGTGACTTTCCAGTTCACCTTTATCCGGCATATTCCACAAACGTTCTGATATTTTTTTGCTGTAATCCATGCATCTGTCTCCTTTCTTAACTATCACAGCATAGATGCCAGAGTCAAAACAACAAAGACGCATCCCGGCAGCACCTCTGCTGAAAGAAAACTCCTTTTCCAAAAAGTCAGTTTCCGCAAAGAAAAAGTCTTTTATTGTGTATCCTCTGCCTTGTTTTTGCGGCATAATATACAGCAGTTCAGATAAGCGGGGGGGACTGCTGGCCACTCGGACGCCGGGGGAGGGGATTTGCCAGGTCTTCCGGCGGCGGTTCCAGAATGTTAAGAATCCCTAAGCATTCTGCATTTACGCTGTGGCC
>CANDJC010000191.1 GCA_947384955.1 uncultured Eubacterium sp.
TGCCCTGGCGTTACTGGCAGCTGTAAGCAGTGGCACTGGCAGGCGCCTTTTGGGGCTTTGGGGGTTTAGCAGACGGCAGACAGTGAGCCCCAAATCCTGGGTATTGAGCAGAAAACTAAGAACTTCCAGCTTTTTTCCAGAGTCACATCAGAAGGAAAAAATTTCCCCGCCCGGCTGATTTTGGGTGAATTTACGCTGTTAGAATTTATGCTGTGGCAGTTATTTTACATTTTGTCAGTTTGAAGGGAAATTTAGTTATGTCTGATTCTGCTTTATGAAAATTAGTAGACGAACCGGGCCGAGTCAACAGCTGCGTAAAATTAATACGGAATGAAAATTGGCAGCTGAATTGGGCCGGGTCTGAAAGCTGCGTGAAAAATCTGCGGAATGAAAATTGGCAGACGAATCGAGCCGATTCTTGTAGCTATGTGAAAAATCTACTGAATGAAAATTAGTAGACGAACTGAGCCGAGACAGCTACGTGAAAAATCTACGGAATGAAAATTGGCAGTTGAATTGAGCCGGGTCTGAAAGCTGCGTGAAAAATCTGCGGAATGATAATTGGCAGACGAACCGAGGCGATACAGACAGCTGCGTGGAAAATCTACGGAATGAAAATTGGCAGACGAACCGAGGCGAGACAGACAGTTACGTGAAAAATCTACGGAATGAAAATTGACAGACGAACCGAGTCAAACAGCTGTGTGAAAAATCTCCTGAATAAAAATTGGCAGACGAATCGAGCCGATTCTTATAGCTATGTGAAAAATCTCCTGAATGAAAATTATTAGACGAGCCGAGGCGATACAGACAGTTACGTGAAAAATCTCCTGAATGAAAATTGGCAGCTGAACCGAGGCGATACAGACAGCTATGTGAAAATTTTACGGAATGAAAATTGACAGGCGAACTGAGGCGAGTCAGAGAGCTATGTGAAAATTTTAAGGAATGAAAATTGACAGACGAACTAAGCCGAGTCAAACAGCTGCGTGAAATTACAACGGAATGAAAATTAGCTGATGAATACAGAAGTACCTGATTTCTAGCAGAAGAGAATTGAAATAAAACCTCGAAACAGCCAGTATCTTAAATTAAAACGAAAACTTACAGCCAGAATCAAAACGTAAATTTAGCCACTGTCAGCCGGATGGAGAAAGTTTTTGCTTTGGAGGTGACTCTGGAAAAAAGCTGGAAGTTCTTAGTTTTCTGCTCAATACCCAGGATTTGGGGCTCACTGTCTGCCGCCTGATAGAACCTTGCAGCCCCAAAAGGCGCCTGCCAGTGCCACTGCCTACAGCTGCCAGTAACGCCAGGGCATCAGGCGCCGGTCCGTCCGCAGCCACAGCCTTCGCGCAGAAAACTTAGAACTTCCTGCTTTTTGGAAGCGGAACCTCCAAAGCAAAAACTTTCTCCATCCGGCGTCCCTCCCCCCAAAACCCAAAAAAAATTACACAACTATCAATCACCCCTCCCTCGCATATCAGCAGAAAGGAAAATAAAATGACAAAAAAAGACCAGCAGACATTAAAAGAAATCACCCAGACAATAAAACAAGGCTTCTACCAGCCAGACTGGAATTCCCTGTGCAGATGGCAGGTCCCGGCCTGGTTTCGGGAGGCGAAGTTTGGCATATTCATTCACTGGGGGCTTTACAGCATTCCGGCCCACGCCAATGAATGGTATCCCAGGAATATGTATATCAAAGGGCGCGAGGAATTTGAGTGGCACCGCAGAACGTACGGAGAGCAGAAAGATTTTGGATACAAAGATTTCATTCCGTTATTTACAGCAGAAAAATTCTCGCCGCAGGAATGGATACAGCTGTTTCAGGAAGCCGGAGCCAGGTACATCTTTCCGGTGGCGGAGCATCATGACGGATTTGCAATGTACCGAAGCAGCATATCCGAATACAATGCCTGGGATATGGGGCCGCACAGGGATATTTTAGGGGAGCTGAGGAGTGAGGCGCTAAGGCAGGGACTGTATTTTTGTACATCGAATCACAGGGCGGAACACTGGTTTTTTATGGGACATGGAAAGGAATTTGACAGCGATGTGAAAGAGCCGTTAAAAAGGGGTGATTTTTACTGGCCCGCCATGCCGGAGCCGGATGTGATGGATTTACGCAGCAGGCCGGAGCCGACGGAAGAATTTGTAACGGACTGGCTGCTTCGGGTATGTGAAATCATTGACCGCTATCAGCCGTCCCTGCTGTATTTTGACTGGTGGGTACAGCATGAGGCATTTCGTGAGGCATTCTTAAAAATGGCTGCCTATTATTATAACCGCGGTCTGGAATGGGGAAAGGGAACGGGAATCTGTTATAAATATGATGTTATGGCATTTGGCAGCGGGATTGTGGAAGCAGAGCGCGGAGGATTTCGGGATGCGGTGCCTTATGTATGGCAGGCGGATACCGCGATTGCAAAAAATTCCTGGTGCTATACAGATGCTTTGGAATATAAAACGGCCAGGCAGATTATCTGTACGCTGATTGAAACGGTCTGCAGGAACGGAAATCTGCTTTTGAATACAGGGCCAAAGGGCGACGGCTCAATTCCAGAGGACGAGGCGCGGATTTTAAAAGAAATCGGAGCATGGCTGAAGGTAAACGGGCAGGCGGTTTACGGGACTTATCCGTGGAGAAAATGCGCAGAAGGGCCGGCGGTGCTGCCGCAGGGGCATTTTTCGGAGCATGAGGAGATTTCTTATACATCCCGGGATGTCCGTTTTACGGCAAAAGGGGATAAAGTTTTTGCATTTATCATGAAATGGCCGGAGAATGGGAAAGCGGTTATCCGCAGCATGGCAAAACAAAGCGGGCAGACGACGGCGGATTTTCACGGGCTGATAAAGAAGGTGTTCCTGCTGGGGGCTGAAAAAGAACGGGTGAGCTGGCATCAGGAGGAAGACGGGCTGCATGTGGAATGTGCGCTTATAACAGAGATAACAAAGCTGCCTGTAACAGTCTGTGTGGAGGTACTCTGATTTGACATATTTAAGCCTCTAAACCCCAGAGTGCAAAACTCTGGCTTTATGGGCTTTACACTCTGACTGGGAGGGGTATACTGGTACACTGTAAAATAAATAACTGGTTATACTGCGCCGGATAAATCTTCGAGATTTTTTACAGTGTACCAGATAGCTGTTATTCTTTGATTTTGTCAATATCAGTCAGATTAACACCTAAGCTGTTAAGAAGCACTTTTAAAGACAGATAATCATCTTTTAAACCTTCGTATGTTTCTGTGGCATTTTCTTTTCGTGCTGACAGCATGTGTTTTTGTACTTTTTTGAAATCTTCTATCGCATTTTTTATTATCTCGCCGTTATTCATTTCTTCTATTTCCTCCATATTCTTTCTCACCGCCTTTATGATTGATGCAGCTGTTTCCTGATACAGTTATTATAGCGCAGGCAGCCCGTAGTGTAAAGATGGTTTGCGTGATGAAGCCTTTTTCAGGGAGTTTTCTTCGTTTGACATTTCAAGGGCTTTTCGATAGAATGATACAAAAGTCAGACAGGGGGAAGCGGAATGAGACGGTATTTTAATACAGAAGGATTGTGTGACCCAAAGGAGCATTATATGGTAAGGCTGGATGAACGGCTGGCTGAGATAAAACAGTTATATGTGGACAGAAAGAAATATTTTGCGATAAACAGAGGCAGGCAGTACGGAAAAACTACGACACTGTATGCTCTGGCTGCATATTTAAAAGATGAGTATACGGTTTTGTCAGTGGATTTTCAGGAGCTTGGAACGGCGGATTTTGTAAACGAAGCGGTATTTGTACGGGCATTTTCAAGACTTCTTATGGAAGCAGCAGATATGAAAGCAGCGGATATAGAAGCAGCAGATATGGAAGCGGCAGTTATGGATGAAGACGGTATGAAAAATATGTCTGAACTGTTAAAAGAGCTTTCCGATATGCCGGGAAACAGCGGCTTAAATGAACTCTTTATACGGCTGAGCCGGCTGTGTCTGAAAGCGCAAAAACCGGTAGTGCTGATGATTGATGAGGCAGACAGCGCATCGAATAATCAGGTGTTTCTGGATTTTCTCGCACAGCTGAGGGGATATTATCTGGCAAGGAGAAAGAAGGCGATTTTTCATTCTGTCATTCTGGCTGGCGTGTACGATATTAAGAACCTCAAATTAAAGCTGCGGCCGGAAGCGGAGCATAAGTACAACAGCCCCTGGAATATTTCGGCTGATTTTGATATGGATATGAGTTTTTCGGTTTTGCAGATTGCAGGCATGCTGCGGGAATATGCATCAGAAAATCATATAGAAATGGATGTCCGGGAAGTGGCAGAGGAGATGGAACGGTATACATCTGGATATCCGTATCTTGTTTCGGCAGTCTGCAGGCTGATGGACGAAAAGCTTCCGGCAGAGGAGGAAAGCCTGAATATATGGACTAAAAGCGGCGTTGCCAGAGCAGTGAATATGCTTTTGAAAAAGAGTACGCCTCTTTTTGAAAGCATGGTAAAACAGCTGGATATTTATCAGGAGCTGCGTGAAATGTTAGAGCAGATTTTGTATCAGGGAAGGCATATTCCGTTTGAACCGGATGTAGAACCGATTAGTATCGGAAAAATGTTTGGATTTTTGAAGGAAGAAAACGGCCAGACAGCTGTTTCCAACCGTATATTTGAAATGAAGCTGCTTAATACGTTTATTACAAGGGAAGCGCTGCAAAGTGAGTCGTACCGTTATTCCCAGAGCCATATCAGTCAGTTTATCACAGATGGAAGGCTGGATATGGAGCGTGTGCTTGAAAAATTTGTCGTGCATTTTCATGATGTTTACGGCAGTGAGAATGATAAATTCATAGAAGATTACGGCCGCAAATTTTTTCTGCTGTATTTAAAACCGATTATCAACGGCACAGGGAATTATTATATCGAAGCGCAGACGAGAAATGCGAAACGGACAGACGTGATTGTGGATTATCATGGAGAGCAGTTTGTGATTGAACTGAAAATCTGGCACGGGAAGGAATATCATGAAAGAGGGGAAAAACAGCTTGCCGGTTATTTAGATTATTACCATACTGAGAAAGGATATCTGATTAGTTTTAATTTTAATAAGCACAAAAAGACGGGTATACAGAAAATACAGATTGGCAGCAGGACGATTGTGGAAGCTGTTGTCTAATCTGAGGCATGCTGCCGTGTATCAATATAATATATGCAGCAGCGGAATGGCAGGAGCAGAAAAATCAAGTAATTGTTCATAGCAGGCAGGAAATCTGGCAGAGGTTTCCTGCCTGTTTATCATTGAAAGAAAAAGCCGGGCTGTCTGTATCCGTGTATAAATTGTCATGCTAAAAATCTCTGAAAATCTACGTGTTTTCCATATCCTTATCTTGCTATAATAAATCCAGACAAAGCAGCGAGGTTTTTAATCTGATATCAAAGGAGGCAATGTGTTATGAAAATGAAAAAACTGCTTACAGCCCTGCTGTCTGCGGCCCTGCTGTTAACAGGGACCGGGATATCTTCAAAACAGGTACAGGCACAGGAGCAGACACGAAGCAGCGAAGACCTTTCAGCATCCGAGGAGTATGTGGCGGCGATGGGAGCCGGCTGGAATCTGGGCAACAGCTTTGACGGAGTGGACACGGACCTGAATGCAGAGGACAAAGGGGAAACGGCATGGGGCAATCCGCCTGTGACAAAAGAGCTGATTCATGCCGTGAAGGAAAAAGGATTTCAGAGTATCCGGATTCCGCTGACACTGTATCATCGTTATACGGAAGAAAACGGCGTATGCACCATTGACCCGAAATGGCTTGCAAGGTATAAAGAGGCTGTGGACTGGGCCTTAGAGGAAGGTCTGTATGTTATGGTCAATATCCACCATGATTCCTGGATATGGCTTAAGGAATGGGACGGAAATACGGCATCTTCGGAGTATAAAAGATTTACGCAGCTGTGGGAACAGCTGGCGGCATATCTGGCGGATGAACCGAAACAGGTCTGCTTTGAAACCATCAACGAGCCGCAGTTTAGCGAAAAGGAAAATGTCACAGACCAGCAGCGTTTAGACAGCTTAAATCAGGCAGCCTATGACATCATTCGAAAAAGCGGCGGGAATAATGCGGCGCGCATGATTGTCATGCCGACGATGAATACGAACCATGAAGAAGAAAAAGTCCAGGGACTGTTAAAATTTATGCAGGGGCTGAATGACCCGAATTTAATCGCAACCGTGCATTATTACAGCGAATGGGTGTACAGCGCCAATCTTGGGATTACAGGATTTGACGAAGCGCTTGGAGACGACGGCAATACGCCGAGAAAAGCAGCGGACAGCTTCTTTACCGTATTAGCAGATAATTTTTTGAAAAATGATATCGGTGTTGTTATCGGGGAATACGGCCTGCTTGGCTACGATGCAGGGGAAGACTGTCTGCAGTCAGGCGAAGAGCTGAAGTATTATGAGTATATGGGAGCAAAAGCCGCAAAACAGGACGGCATCTGCCTGATGTTCTGGGACAACGGCTCGGGCATTGACCGTAACGACGCTTCTTATGCATGGAAAAAACCGCTTGCAGGAACGATGCTTCAGACATCCGCAAACCAGAGGTCTTCTTATGCAAAGGGACTGGATACACTTTATTTTAACAAAAAAACGGACAAAGATATCCGCATTCCGTTAACGCTGAACGGCAATACGTTTACCGGTATCAAAGATGCCGCACAGGGAAAGGACTATACATACGATGAAAAAGCGAAGGCGGTTATACTGAAGCGTGATTTTGTGAACAGAGCATATGAAAGCTTTTCCGCGAAAGAGTATGGCACGTTTGCAGACCTTGTGTTTACATTCAGCGGCGGTGCCCCGTGGCATCAGTATCTGGTAAAATATGGCACGGTTTCATCGGGGAGCGCGAAAGGCACAGTGGCGGACGGGATTTCGGTGCCGGTGCAATTTAAGGGCAGCAGAATACGCCGGGTGAGCGCTTATGCCGCGGACGGAAAAACGGGGCCGCAGTCTGGCTGGTGGAACTATCTGCAGTATCAGGAACATTTTTATGCAGACTATGAGAAGGATTTATTTGTCATTACAGATAAGTTTTTTGCAGATGATACCGTAAAAGGAAAAGACGGACTGCTGAGGTTTGAAGTGCAGTTTTTTGACGGAAATACACAGGATATCTGGCTGAAGGTATCCGGGGAACAGGTTACAGGTAAAAAATCACTGGAAAAGAAGCCTTCGGTGGCAGATATCAGGGTGAAGGCTGGAAAGAAAAAAGCTGTGAAGCTTGCGAATGTGGCAGACGGAGCGGAAATTTCTTATCAGACAGAAGATAGGAAAACGGCTTCTGTTTCGGGGAAGGGTGATGTAAAAGGATTGAAGGCTGGGAAAACTAAAGTGAAGGTGACAGTTTTGCAGTATGGGAAGGTATATAAATTTACAGGTACTGTGCAGGTGAATAAGTAAGAATTGGGGGGGGTGATGGGTGACTGAGGGTTATGGGGAGGTTTTTGGGGAGGGGACGCCGGATGGAGAAAGTTTTTCCTTTGGATGTTCCGCTTCCAAAAAGCAGGAAGTTCTAAGTTTTCTGCGCCGGGGTTCTGGCTGCGGACGGACCGGCGCCTGATGCCCTGGCGTTACTGGCGGCTGTAAGCTGT
>CANDJC010000192.1 GCA_947384955.1 uncultured Eubacterium sp.
GCGGTGCTGACACAGTCTCTTGTTGTGTATGTAACAGGGGCTGCCGTATTTGCTGCCTATATATTTTATCATTATAAATATATTGAAAAGGACAGGAGAAAACTTATCCTGATATTAGCTGCGGCTGGTTTTTTATCACTTATTATGTCAGGAATCGGCAGAGAGACATTTGGCAGGCTTGAACAGTTTCGAAGGCTGGATGCAAATACATCCAGTGATTTGTCTGCATTATCTTTGGTTTCTAATTATAAAATTGCAGCTGCGAAAATGCGGGATGGTTATATTTTTGGAACAGGAATCAATACTCACAGAAGCTATTATTATGATTATATTCATAAAATTTATAATAATATATATATGTATTTAAATGATGGAGATGCTGGTTCGCTTTATTTAAGAATTTTTTCTGAATTTGGAATTACTGGTTTCATTTTGCTGTTAGGTTTCATTTTTGCTAATCTGTATAAATCTTATAAAAAACGAGATTTAAATGTGTTTACTTTTACAATATTGTTTGCAGTGCTTATTCTCAGGAACGGGCATTATGAAACAGTGTTAAATCTTATATGTATGATAGCGGCTTTTCTAATGCCGTGTAAGAAAATCAAGAAGCAGAAAATAGAATAGGAGGATAAATGAAATATTGAAAAAAGCGCTGATTACAGGAATCACAGGTCAGGACGGTTCGTTTCTGGCTGAATTATTGTTAGAGAAAGATTATGAAGTGCACGGAATCATCCGTCGCTCTTCTGTTGATTACAGAAGCCGCATTGCACATCTGGAAGCATGCAGCAATTTTCATATTCATTATGGTGATTTAAGTGATTCCATGAGTCTTTTAAATATCATAGGAACCGTCCAGCCGGATGAGATATACAATCTGGCGGCGCAGAGCCATGTACAGGTCAGTTTTGATGTACCAGAGTATACAGCTGACATTGATGCAACAGGCGTGCTCAGAGTGCTAGAGGCTGTCCGCATCACCGGACAGTCGGAAACATGCCGGATTTATCAGGCATCTACGTCAGAACTATATGGCAAGGCAGAAGAAGTGCCACAGTCGGAAACAACCCCGTTTCACCCGTACAGTCCATACGCAGTTGCGAAACAGTACGGCTTTTGGATTACGAAAGAATATCGGGAAGCTTATGGAATGTTTGCATGTTCCGGTATTCTTTTTAATCATGAGTCAGAGCGCAGAGGAGAAACATTTGTAACAAGAAAAATCACACTTGCAGCTGCCCGTATTGCACAGGGAAAACAGGAAAAATTATATCTTGGAAACCTGTCATCACTGCGGGACTGGGGCTATGCAAAAGATTATGCCGAGTGTATGTGGCTGATTTTGCAGAATGACAAGCCAGAGGATTATGTCATAGCTACTGGTGTGCAGCATTCAGTTCGGGAGTTTTGTATGCTGGCATTTCATTATGCAGGAATAGAGCTGGAATTCAGAGGAAAAGGTCTGGATGAAAAAGGCTGTGAAAAAGGCAGCGGACGGGTTCTGGTTGAAGTCTCCAAAGATTTTTACCGTCCGACTGATGTTGTAAACCTGTGGGGCAATCCTGCGAAAGCAAAGAGGGAACTTGGCTGGAATCCGCAAAAGACATCTTTTGAGCAGCTGGTTGAGCTTATGGTCAGGCATGATATGAAGCAGACGGAAATGGAACAGGCAGAAGGCGGCATGAAAAGAAATCTGGCTGAATATCTTGAGAAAGGAATTGTAAAGTAGGAAATGGTATGGTGAAGGGAGCTGAACTGACAGGATGATGGAAAAAGACGCAAAGATTTATGTGGCGGGACATAGGGGGATGGCAGGAGCTGCAATTGTCCGGGAACTGAGAAGACAGGGATATGATAATATTGTTACCCGCACGCACAGCGAGCTGGATTTAACAAGACAGGAGCCTGTAGAGGCTTTTTTTTGTGCAGAAAAACCGGAGTATGTATTTCACGCAGCCGGGAAAGTCGGCGGTATTATGGCAAATTATGAATCACCGGCTGATTTTATGTATGAAAATATGATGATAGAAATGAATGTCCTGCATGCTGCATGGAAAAATAACGTAAAGAAGATGGAATTTCTAGGCTCTTCATGCATATATCCAAGACTCGCCCCGCAGCCGATGCCGGAAAGCTGTCTGCTCACATCAGAACTTGAAAAAACTAATGAGGCATATGCGCTGGCAAAAATCAGTGGTTTGAAATACTGTGAGTACCTTAACAGGCAGTATGCTGCGAATTTTATATCAGTAATGCCAGCAAATCTTTATGGAATTAATGATAACTATCATCTGAAAAACAGTCATGTGCTGCCGGCTCTTATTCGCCGTTTTCATGAAGCAAAAGAAACAGGAGCAGACTCTCTGACCTGCTGGGGCGACGGGAGCCCGTTAAGGGAATTTTTATATGCAGATGACTTAGCAAATCTGTGTGTATTTCTTATGAATCATTACAATGGAAACGAATCAGTAAATGCTGGAACAGGGAAGGAGATCAGCATTAAGGAACTGGCGGAATTAATCGCGAAAGTAACAGGGTTTCAAGGGGAAATTTTATGGGATGCCGCAAAGCCAAACGGTACGCCCAGAAAACTGCTGGATATATCGAAAGCCACGGCATTAGGATGGACATACAGGATGGAATTAGAAGAAGGAATCAGGCTTGCATATGAGGATTTTCTGAATAACGGAAGGGACTGAAAGATAGATGCGTAAAAAGCTGAAGGATGGTGTTTTAAGGAGAGAATATGATATTCAGGGTACTTAGAAAGTTTGGAACGATTTTGTCCATGCATCAGAAGAAAAGGATTGTTCAGTTAGTGGTTTTAATGATTTTTGGAGGGTTTCTGGAAACCTTTTCCATTTCGATTGTCCTTCCGTTTATGAATCTGATTATGAACCCGGATGAAATGATGAGCAAATGGTACATAATAGATCTGTGCGGTTTGCTGGGAATACAGTCAGCAAAAACATTTCTATTTGTATTAGCGGCAGCAATTGCTGTTTTATACATATGGAAGAATATCTATCTAATGATACAATATCATATTCAGTATCGATTTGTATATGAAAATATGTTTTCCATGCAAAAAAGGCTGCTGGATTCGTTTATCCACAGACCGTATGAGTATTATCTTGGAGCGAACTCAGGAGAGATTATAAGGATTATAAATACAGATACTGTTAATACATTTAATCTTCTGGTAACGTGTCTGCTGCTGTTTACGGAATTAATTGTGTCGGTTATGCTTGCAGCTGCTATTTTTATGATTACTCCGCTGGTTACAGTCTGTATTTTAGTGCTGTTACTGTTTCTTCTGATGATGATTGTTACTTTCATCAGGCCTTGTCTGAGACAGGAGGGTATGAATCTGCAAAAAGCTGCAGCAGGAATGAATATGTGGCTGATGCAGTCAATTCAAGGTATAAAAGAAATAAAAGTAATGCAGAAGGAGAAATTTTTTTGCAGGAACTATGAAAGAAATGGAAAAGTGTATGTCCGCTCCCTGAGGCGGAATCAGACTTTCGGAATACTGCCAAGGTTTGTTATCGAGGGAGTCTGCATGGGAAGCATGTTTATGATGGCAGCGGTTCTGGTTTTTTTAGATATCAGCCTGGAAGCACTGATACCGGCACTGACGGCAGTGGCTATGGCAGCAGTCCGATTACTGCCTTCTGTTAACAGAATATCGTCTAGTCTGGCACAGATTGCTTATAATGAACCGATGCTGGATAAAATGATTGAAAACCTTAATTTAATAAATAAATCTGATCAGCAGGAGCAGTCTGCAGCTGAGAAAAATGAACCCGCAGAAGAAAAATTCAGGGCAGATTCATATGGCAGAATCTGTTTTGAACATATTTCTTATCATTATCCAGATTCGGATGACTGGATATTTAAAGATGCGGTTTTAGAGATTCATCAGGGGGAATCGATAGGGATTGCAGGAGCTTCCGGAGCAGGAAAAACGACGCTGGCAGATGTCATTCTGGGGCTGTTAATTCCTCAAAAAGGCAGAATACTGATTGACGGAGAAGATATTCAGGATGATATGGAAAAGTGGCTTGGGCAGACAGGGTATATTCCTCAGATGATATTTATGCTTGATGATACAATAAAAGCAAACGTTGCTTTTGGTGAAGAAGAAATACAAGACGAAAGAGTCTGGGAGGCATTAAAGGAAGCAGCTCTTGATGAATATGTAAGAAGTCTGCCGCAAGGGCTGGATACCAATATTGGTGAGCGGGGCGTGCGGATTTCCGGAGGTCAGAGGCAGAGAATAGGAATTGCCAGGGCATTATATTTTAATCCTAAGATACTCATTTTAGACGAAGCAACATCTGCTCTGGATCATGAAACAGAATCCGTAATTATGGATTCAATTCACAAACTGCAGGGAAAGAAAACACTAATTATTATTGCACACAGGCTTTCGACGATTGAAGCGTGTGAACACCTTTACAGAGTCCGGAATGGCAGGGTTATAAAAGAAAGATGACTTATGAAAAGATAAAAAAGCTGACAGCAGTTATAAGAAATACCAGTATTCTAAAAACACTACGTCTAAATTATCGGTATTTTGGTGTGCGGGGAGGGATAAAACCGATTATTCTGGTTTCAAAGCACGTAAAAATAAACTGTATGCAGGGGAAAATAATTGTTCATAACAGGTCTGCGGGAGCTGTCAGAATTGGTTACGGACATACTGGCATTATTGATGAATGTTTTGAAAGAGGAATATTTGAAAATTGTGGAACAATTGAATTTATGGGAAGGGCGAATATCGGCACTGGTTCCAGGATTGTCTGTATGGAGAATGGTTATCTTGTATTTGGAGAAAATGTGTCTTTTAATGCGAAGACCAGCGTTATCTGCAGGAAAAAGATATCCATAGGGAAAGATTCGCTGGTGTCATGGGACTGTTTAATTATGGATACGGATTTTCATGTGCTTACAAAAAGAAATACTGACAGGCAGCTGAATGAAGATAAAGAAATCATAATAGGAGAACATGTGTGGATTGGATGCAGAAGCACGATATTAAAGGGAGCGGTGATACCAGACCATGCGGTGACTGCAGCAGGGAGCACAGTGTCAAAGGAACTTGAATCCAGATATTCTGTTTATGCGGGAAATATCAGGAAAAAAGATGATATAAACTGGATGAACTAATAAAAACAGCCTCCTTTTGTGCATCAGAGTTTTAGTAACAGGATGGCAGAATATGGTTTTAAAATAAATGGGAGTAGCTTTAAATGATGGAAGAGAATATAAATACAGAAGCAGAAAACAGCAGGATAGTTATGCTTGTTTTTGGTACAAGACCAGAGGCAATAAAAATGTGTCCCCTGGTAAAAGAGCTGAAGCGCAGACCTGGTATAAAAACATTTGTCTGTGTTTCAGGACAGCATCACACTATGCTGCAGCAGGTATTAAAAGCTTTCAACATAGTACCAGATATTGACCTGGCAATTATGAAAGATGGACAGACATTGTTCGATATTACGGAACGTGTTTTGAACGGTATGAGAAATGTGCTGTTAAGTGTCAGACCGTCTCTGGTGCTTGTACATGGCGATACAAGTACAGCTTTTGCTTCTGCTCTTGCTGCATTTTATTTAAACATTCCAGTGGGGCATGTGGAAGCCGGACTAAGAACTTATAATGTACATTCCCCTTATCCAGAAGAATTTAACCGGACAGCGATTGGTGCCATAGCGGATTATCATTTTGCACCTGTGAAGATGGCATGCGATAATCTGATTCGGGAAGGAAGAAATCCGGAAAGAATCTGGATTACTGGCAATACAGCAATAGATGCATTAAGGACTACAGTAAAAGATGATTATTTTCATCCGGAACTAAACTGGGCTGATGGAAAGAGGATGATTCTGATAACAGCTCACAGGAGGGAAAATCTGGGGAATCCTATGTATCATATGTTTCGTGCAATACGGAGAGTTTTGGATGAACATGACGATGTAAGGGCGCTTTATCCCATTCATCTTAATCCATTCGTACGCCAGATGGCAGAAAAAGTGTTTGGTAAATCTTCTTTTGGAGGAATGGAAGAAAGGATACATATAATAGAACCTTTGGATGTGATTGATTTTCACAATTTGATGAGAAAAAGTTATTTAATTTTAACAGATTCAGGCGGAATTCAGGAGGAGGCACCCTCTTTGTCGATACCGGTACTGGTTATGAGAGACACAACAGAAAGACCGGAGGGGATATATGCCGGAACACTCTGTCTGACTGGAACAGATGAAGAGACAATTTATAATGTTTTTACAAGACTCTTAAATGATGAAGATGAATATATGAAAATGGCACAGGCATCGAATCCTTACGGGGATGGAAAAGCATGCGCCAGAATTGCTGATGTAATAGAATATGGCGAATGCAGAGAGTTTTGCTGAACAAAACTAGCAAATGGATTTTCAGCGGGCCGTTCTTAAATTTGGATATTTTGCGTTTGCCAGCTATGCCGCTGGATACTATGTTACCCCATAAACAGAAAAGATAAATAACGAAAATCTGCTTAGGGGCATTTATATCTGCCCCCATTTCCTTCTGTTTAGTTTTCAGTTAATGGTGGTTTTTGGTACAATTTCCGGTTAATCTCTTTTTTTAGTGTTTCAATTTCTTCTTTTACCTTTTCCATATCACCAGTTAAAGCCTGTTTTTCAATTCGTTCAACTGCTGATAGCTGATCAAAAAGAAATCCGTTATATTCTTTTTCGTTATCAGGCATTGTATCACCTCCCAATTATGAAAAATACCAGCTGTGCCGTTTTTAGTATAGCATAATCAGTATACAAAGTCTATTCGTTTTCAAACATCCACACAGTATCTGTGTATCAGGCGGCATACAGTATCACTCCTTCTTCAGACACATTCCTGATAACTAATATCAATGATAGAAAATACTCGCATCACTGAGCTTTTCACTATAATCCCGAAGCGTTTTATTATCCGCGTCCACTAAGAACCGAAGACGGTAACCGATACCTGAAAAATTTCATGATTTAACACTTGACACATCCCACAATATGGTATATGATAGGCACATCAAAAAGACGGGGTAAATCTATATGTTTAGTAAATTTGTAACGGAAAATGGCGCAAACTGAATAGCTGCAGAGAGAAGACTTTTCGGCAGCAGCTTGCAAAAAAGCAGCGGCCCGCAGAGACATCTCTCATACTGGCAGCCGTACTGTCAGTACATTTACCTTACAAAGTGCTTGCGATATAGTTCCATATATTTTGTAACCAGTGCAAAAAGGAATAGCATGACTGTATGGTCATGTTATTTTTGTATTTTATGAGAAAAAGCAGAGAAGCAGCAGGATTTCTCATAATAAGGTGTACAGGATTATGGTATCCGGACCGTTCATCCAGATAAGACCATGCAGGAATTGCTTTCAGAGGCAGGACTGCATGGTTTTTTTATTTTTGCGGATTTAAGAAAGATAAGGAGCTTCCTGTATAATTCATATATAAGGAATTCCAAGAAGGGTGGTTGATA
>CANDJC010000193.1 GCA_947384955.1 uncultured Eubacterium sp.
TGCCTTATATGGTGCAGAAAAAATGCGGCAAAATACTGAATATCTCCTCCGTATGGGGCGAAACCGGCGCATCCTGCGAGGCGGCTTATTCGGCGGCAAAAGGCGGCGTCAATGCACTGACAAAAGCGCTGGCAAAAGAGCTGGCGCCGAGCAATATTCAGGTCAACGCGCTTGCATGCGGATGCATTGATACCCGCATGAACAGCTGTTTCAGCCAGGAGGAGCGCAGACAGCTCGAAGAGGAAATTCCGGCCGGAAGGTTCGGACAGCCGCAGGAAGCGGCGGAGTTTGCATGGCAGCTGCTGTCCGGGAATGATTATCTTACCGGGCAGGTGATAAAATTTGACGGAGGATGGATTTGACATTTATCGTTTGATGCGGTATGCTGTGATAAATCAGATAACTAATAAATCAGTCTGAAAGCATTCGCCAGAAAGGAATCCTATTATGTCAATAGCACAAAGAATCCGTTATTTAGTTAAAAGACATCCCAAAAGCCGGCAGGATATCGCGGGGGATTTATTTATTTCCACTGACTGCCTCGGTAATTATATTACGGGGCGCCGCTGTCCGGACGCTGCCATGGTGCGGAAAATGGCAATTTATTTCCAGGTTTCAGCAGATTATATCCTGTGCGTCACACCAGCGCTGGAGGATACGTTTACCCTGCCTACCATGGAACAGGAGCAGAGTCTGCTGAGCCTGTTTCGAACCATGACACCCATACAGCGCGACCTGTTTTTGCACAGCGGCTACGGAATTACAAGCTACGCGTCCATTCAGCAGGTGCTGCCTGTAATGGAAATTCCGTGCGGAGACGTTTAGACGGAATCTGTGATTATTTCATATACCTGCTGCGGAGTGTCCGCAAGGATGGCAGCTCCGTTTTCCCGCAGAAAATCTGTATCACGAAACCCCCAGGTAACAGAGATGCAGTCTAATCCGGCACTGGCAGCGGTCTGAATATCTACCTCGGAATCTCCTATATAGACGGTTTCTTTTTGAGAACTGTTTAATTCTTTCAAAGCATTTTGAACCATATCCGGTGCGGGCTTGCGGCGGATGCCTTCTCTTTCACCGACAGCCGCCTGTACGCATCCGCTGAAATAAGACTGATTGAGTTCTTTGACAGCGCTGTCCGGCTTGTTGGATACAATGGCCAGCTTAAGGCCGTCATCTTGAAGCTTCTGCATCAGCTGCAGCACCCCGTCATAGGGATGCGTTTTGATTTCGCAGTGCGCAGTATAATATTTACGGAATGCGGATAAAATCTCTTCAAAATCCGGATTGGATTCGCCGTCCGGCAGTGCGCGTTTTATCAGAACACGGGCGCCGTTTCCGACAAAGGTGCGTATTTCGTGCAGCGTCCGTTTCGGATAACCGTATGCGTGTAATGCATAATTGACTGCATCCATCAGGTCTTCTAATGTATCTAACAGCGTACCGTCCAGGTCAAAGATAACTGTAGTATATTTCATTTGTACATTCCTGCTTTCTATATTAAAATTCCCCGTATTTCGGGTAATCCGGGCACAGCCTGGCAGATTATCGCACGGTATTTCAGATAATCCGGGGCACGCTGCGCTTAACGGATAATGCACTTAACAGACTGTCACACGGTTTCAGATAATCCGCGCACGCTGCGCTTAACGGATAATACACTTAATGTACTATCGCACGGTGCTTAAGATAATCCGTCCATAGCGGATAATAATTTGGCTTAATATGAAGTCCGTCTGTTGTATACATTGAGGCAAGATGACCGTTTGCATCCGCATAAAGCGTGTTTACATCCAGATAAAAAACCGTTTTCCAATCAGCCAGCGCCTTAGAAGCCTCATCCCGAAGCCTCAGATTCTGGTTATTCAAAGCACCGTGCAAATCCTGTGCAGCATAGCTCATAGGAATATTTCCCTGAATATAAATCACTGCATGCGGCTGGGTGCTGCGCACGGCATCCAGGATTTCTGTATAACGCTCGGCAAACCATTCCGTGTCGCCCGCGGAGATATCGTTGATGCCAATCATAATGTAAACCTTGCCAAAAGAATGTCTGCTCAGAGCATCTTTTACAGTAATCATATAGCCGTTTTCATTTACAATGCGTTCGGATAAAATTTCTCCGATACCGATACCGGTTTTCGCGTAAAATACAGCGCCGGGCAAAAGTCCGCTCTGCTGCATGCCTACCGTTCTGGAATCTCCAATAAACAGTGCGTCCGAAAAATAGTCTTCTGTCACAGTCTGGAATGTATAGCGGGTATCATCGGTATCCTTTTTATTCTTTTGCTTTGTTTTCGCGGTATTTTCTGTTTTAGAATCAGAATCTTTCTTATTTTTTTCTTTGGCGGCAGCGGATTTTTCAGCAGCTTCCTGTTTTGAAGTTTCCTGTTTTGAAGTTCCTTTTTCAGCGGCTCCTGCTGCTTTTTTGTCTGATTCACTGCTTCCCGATTCTTTATCGTTTGATTTTTTCCCAGCTGCATTTTTAGAAGCGGTATCATTCGCAGCAGCTGTTTTAGAAGCGGTTTCTTTCGGATTTAATCTTATTGTAATGGTCTGTTCTTCCGCATCTTCGGTATCTTTTTCTTTTCCCGCTAAAGCCTGTCCATTCTGACTGTCAGATTCAGCGGCACTGACTGCCTTACTGTTCCTGTCTGCGGACTGGCTGTCAGTATCTGACCGGCCTGTATCCGTCTGGCTGTCCGCACCTTTCTTATCTGCCAGGCTGCTGCCCGAACCAGTGTCCTGCTCAGTATCTGACTGGCCGTCCGAAACTTCTGCTGCGCTGCTTTCATCCGTTTCCGCCCCGCCGCCAAGCGCATCATAATCCAGCTGGCCGCCAGAAGCGTCCTGCGACTGGTATACCAGGTTCCGTTCCCCCATATCAATCGAAAGCTGATTCTGGCTGTCATCCACAGCCTCGCTGCTGCCAGAGACAGTTTCTTCTGCATCTGCCGCAGATTTTAAAGAAGAAGCTGCCCGCTGTGCATGATGTATGTTAATGGCATATAGAATACATGATGTTAATGCGATGGTTCCGATTAACCCTGTCACAACTCTTTTTGCAATCTTCACAGTTTTCACCCTTTCTTAACATTTAGATTATGCTGTCCTGCATTTCAGGTGCTTCACAATTCTGACCTCTGCTATCATAGCATAAAAGAGCTGGCAGATAAAGCCTTATCGGCTGAAATCATAAAAATAACAGGTTTAGTGACAAATTAACTCATGATTCGATGCATAAGCCGGCTGGTAAAATCCTCTGGAATCAGCAGCATGCCGAAGCTTTGCAGATAATATTTCAACAGATGCCGGACCCGCCGGATAACTGCTGCAGCTGCCAGCTTTTTACAGGAATGCAGCAGGTAATCCCAGTTTAAGATATTTTTCGGCAGGTTCGAAAAGATTTGTTAGTCTCATAATAAAATCCTTTCATTTTTGTTTATATTGTTACAAAATAATAGATGCATTTATTACATTTTTTACAAAATTTTTACAATATGGCGCGGTGTGTTTGTTCCGTCCCCGGTTCTGGAAACACATTTTCATAACGGTAAATGCTCAGCAAAATGCCAAGAAGCACACAGGTCTGCAGCATGCCGCTTCCGCCGAAAGAAATCAGAGGGAAATAAAGCCCCGCTGACGGCAGCAGTGACAGATTTACAAGAATATATTCAGCAGCCTGCAGCGTAAAAGTCAGACTGCATCCAAGCCCCATAATCATTCCCAGCTGATTTTTCTGGTGAATGGAAATATGCAGCAGCTTTCCCGCCAGTACCGCAATCAGTATCACGAGCGCCGCTGCGGCAAGAATGCCGAATTCTCCAATAATATAGGTCAGAATATAATCGGTCTCATAATCAGGCAGATAAGCGCTGGCAGAAAACATGCTGTTTTTGCCAACAAGACGGCTGCTGCTTAAAATCCTGCGAATGACATGATAAATATATCCGGAACCGGCTGCTTCAAATTCAGGTATAATCCATGCTTTCAGCCGCGCAGACTGATAGGATGCGAGCGGTAATACAGGCATCAGGATAGTCAGCAGCCCGGCCGGAACCAGAAAGGCCCAGATATGGAAAGCTCTGACCGGAACCGAAGAAAACCAGCCCTTTTGGGCAGCAGCCGACAGCAGTATCAGCAGAATCACAGTCACATTTACCGTTACATGCAGACTGGACATCTGATAGGAAAGCGCTGCCGGCAGTATCGTATACAGCAGTATTTTTAACAAATCTTTTTTCCTGCAGTTCCGGTAAGAGTACAGTACGGCGCAGTACAGCGGAATATACAGGTACAGGAATACAGAAGGCGGTATTACAGCATCGAAAATCCGAATACCTGCCATCCAGTAAGGTTTTGACATCACCCACTGCTTTCCGAATGCTGCTGTAAGAAATAAAAACACCAGCTCCGCAGTGCACAGCTGTCTGCTGTACCGGGCGATTCTCGTATAATCTGTCAGATAAACGGCACACAGCACCAGAAAACCTGCCGCCGCATAGAGGCACTGGTTTTTAAAAAAATAAGCACCCTGGTCTGATGAACCGCCAAGCTGCAGTATCGCATACTGTAAAATCACGCCCGTCAGGCATAATACAGCAATCATGGCCAGCATGCCGGCAGCCGGCTTTGGCTTATGTATCAGGTCCAGCGCAGCGCCTGTTTCCACCGGGTCCCCCATATCGGCAACCGCTCTCTGCACAGCCTGTTCCTCCGTCATGCCCTTTTCCATGTAAGAGGCTTTTTGTTCATCCAGGTGGGTTTTGATTTCTCTGCGTACACATTCTTTTGCCCGCTTCTCACGAATCTGCGCCAAAAGTGTTTCTAAATATCTATTCTCCATTGAAACTTCCTCCTTTTATTTCATATTTCAAATCTCAAATTTTATTTCTTCCTGCTTCTGATACCGTATGTGTATCTTAGAGCATGCATAATACAGCACATCGGCCACAGCCTGTGCATAAATCTGCCATTCCTGCTTTTTTTCTTTCAGACAGCGGCGGCCGCTTTTGGTAAGCTGGTAGTATTTGCGGAGTTTCCCGCTGCTTTCTGATTCATATGAATTTAGAAATCCTTTGCTTTCTAAGGAATGCAGAAGCGGGTAAAGCGTTCCGGCTTTTAGTTCGAATACGTTTTTCGAACGCTGCCTTAAGGTTTCAATCATTTCGTAGCCGTACATGTCCTTTTCTTCCAGCAGACGCAGAATCAGGGTTGCGGTGCTGCCGGAAATCAGGCTTTTGTCAATGGACATTATGGGTTCCTCCTTTTTCTTTTATAGATGAAGCGGATATATATAGGGACGACGTCTGTGTGTTTTGTGTTTTTTATATCGGTCGTCTATATATTTTATATGAATTATATATCGGAAGTCTATATATGTCAAGAGAAAAAAGGGGAGATTCAGACAGAGAAAAAAAGGGGGGGATTATGGCCACCCGGCTGGTTTTCACAGGCTTTACGTGAAAAACGGCAGATATTTTGCTGAATTTATATATAGCAGATATATTGACACTTGTCTTGCTGTCAAAAACCATCTTCTGCTTCAGCAGAAAGAGAATCATAAAGATATATTGTAAATTGTCTGTAGCGGGTGTTCTTTGTGTAAACAGTGTACCGCACAAAAGAGCATGGTGTATGTAAATGTAATCAGCGTAAAGAGTTTCCGTGCATAAAAGTTTCCGTGCGGAAAGCTCCATGCTATGTTAGAGTGTTCTGCTAAGTATAATAAGGAAGTGTAAGGACGCCTGCTCTGAACAAGAATTTATGATTTTATAAAAGGCTTTTCGAACCCGCTTTAAATAAGCATACGTCTGACTGAGAATAAATTTTCGAGAAGCATGGCAAAAACCGTAGGTGTACCGGGGTACATTGAGAATTTTTGCCATGTGCTCTCGGAAATTTCGGCCATCCAGACGTATGCTTATTTAAAGCGGGTCATATCAGCCAAAGCTTCTATAATCTCCCGGCCTTTATGGCTTCCTTCGCCTCAGTCAGGCTTTTAAATATTCCCGCACAGCCTGAAAGCAGGTCTTTCGTCGGAGGAACTTCATCTGGAATCATAACAGTCGCACAGCCGGCTGCTACTCCGGCTCTCGCCCCGTTAATTCCGTCTTCAAATACATAACACTCCTGCGGCATACATCCAAGACGCTTAGCTGCCAGCAGAAAAATATCCGGCTCCGGCTTGCCATGCTCCACTTCCTCCCCGCTGACAATCACATCAAAATAATGCCCGATTCCGGCACTGCCCAGATTATTATCAATCATAGCCCGGCTGCTGCTGCTCGCTACTGCCAGTTTCATTCCACATTCCCGAAAATAATCCAAAATCTCATGTACTCCGGGTTTTTCCGGCACATCACGGCTTACCAGCTCACCAACCCGCGCCGCCGTACATCTGACAAATTCCTTCGCATCAACATCAGGATAATAAGCCCGTACCACTTCCAGCATATGCTCCCCGCTTGTCCCCGCTACTGCCGCCGGAAAATCCGTTCTCGGAACCTTCCCGAATCTTTCCGCCATCACTGTCCAGCTCTCACGAAACAGACGCTCCGTATCAAACAGCAAACCATCCATGTCAAAAATTGCACCTTTTATCATATACCCTCCTATATATTTTCAAAAATCTGCTTCTCCCCAAATTCTCTCTGAGATAAATTGAGTATTTCACATACATCCTTGATTCCGCCAGCCAATACATTACCTCCCCGCCTATACAAGACAATTTTATATTACAACACCGCAAAAAGCAACACAGATTAAGGTTTGAGTTTGAATTTGACACCATTGAAACCCGCATAAAATCAGAGTTTCTCATAAAAAGCACAATCACAACAGATATTTATCCATACATTTCGTAACTATGCGGCTTTGAAACAAGAGCCTGGAAAAATGAAGAACCTCAAAAGAACAAGAAAACAAATGCATTTTCCAGCACCATTTCCCCTTCAAAAGCATACCCCATACAATCCGCAGCCACGTAACGCCTCTCACTAACCAGCCGGGAGAGGGGATTTGCACGGTCTTCCTGCGGCATCGGAAGAATGTTTAGAATCCCTTAGTATTCTGCTAAAAAACCAGGCGGCGAAGCCGAAGCGGCACCGGTAGCTGCTGGCAGTCAGCCAGGGCGAATAGGTGCCGCGTCCCGTCCGGGGCCACAGCGTAAATGCAGA
>CANDJC010000194.1 GCA_947384955.1 uncultured Eubacterium sp.
CAATGTCCCAGGAAGCCGGTGCATCTTCCCGTCACCCGGCTGGTTTTCACAGGTTCTGCACGAAAAAATGCAAGTGTTTTGTGATAAATAGATTATATGACAGGGAGGCTGCAGACAGCCTCTGGAAACTGACTGTACTGTATTGTGGAGTCACGTATGTAACGCCAGCCAGAAAACAGCCGGGAGAGGGGATTTGCACGGTATTTCGGCGGCATTGGAAGAATGTTTAGAATCCCTTAGCTTTCTGCTCTATAACCAGGCGGCGAAGCCGCAGCGGCACCGGTAGCTGCTGGCAGAAGGCCAGGGCGAATAGGTGCCGCGTCCCGTCCGGTACCACAGCGTAAATGCAGAATGCTTAGGGATTCTTAACATTCTGGAACCGCCGTCGAAATACCGTGCAAATCCCCTCTCCCGGCGTCCGAGGGGCCATAATTTTGACTTTCGAAGAAATAAATCAGCGCATTTCATTACAGCTCCAGCAGCAGCTTTGCCAGCTTTTCTATATTTCCGTCTCTGATTGTATAAGTGCTCCCGGCCGTCCCGGTCCATTTTGGCGAAAGATTTGAATGAATATATACAGAATCTATTCCGCATGCCTGTGCACCCGCGATATCTGTGCGCGGGTCATTTCCAGCCATTACGGTCTTATGCTTATCCAGCTGGAAACGTTCTAAGGCAGCCTGAAAAAAATGCGAATCCGGCTTTGCACATTCCATCTGTGATGAAATCATGCAGCCGTCGAAATATTCTAAAATTCCAAGCAGGCGCAGTTCGGGCAAAGTAAAAACAGCCTGGGCATTTGTCAGAAGATAGCAGTGTTTTCCGGCGGCACGTAAGCCTGCAAGCATAGAGCGTATTCCGGGATAAAGGCTTAAGCGAGAGCGGGAGAGCGTGCGAAAATACAGGGCGGTTTCCGAAACAGTATCTGGGGAAACCGGAATGTTCTGGCTTTGATAGAGCCGTTCAAATACAGCTTCGATGCGGATATCTAATGTGTGGTACTGCGGGTGCCGCAAAGCAGCCTGTTTTTTTTCCTCTGCTGCATATCTAAGGTAATCCCGGCGCAGCTTCCAGGGCGTATAAACAGCTCCGTGCGACTGGTACCAGACGGCAAGGGATTTCCATAATTCTTTTTTTGATTCATCGGTATGAATGTCGGCGAGTGTGCCGTACAGGTCAAATAAAATATGTTCAGCGCTCATGGGAAGCTCCTTTTGGACTGTTTTTTGGAAAGGTGAATATATTGTGTTTAGGATTGGGCAAATACTCAAATCTAGACAACATGCCAGAAAATCCAATAATTAAATTTGGCAAATTGCTGTACATATGATTTTATTTCCATTTTATTGATTGAATTTTAAGCTTCTGTAGTAATCGGTAAATTCTCCATTTTCTTTTATGATATTGTTTTTCATTAAATTTTCTTTCGATAATTTTTTTGCCTGTTCTTTTGGCATTTCTTTTAGTTTTTGCAGATAATCTTCCATTTCTTTAATATATGTAATCCTTTCATGTTCAATTAATTCAATTACTGGCATAACGTCAGCCTCCTTATCATTTGCATACAAATCAGACGCTTGTTTTTTTGCTTTATTTTCCACTTTTATTCTCCTTTTGCAATAGAGAATACGATTTTTCGCAAAGGGAAAAAAGATAAAACTGTCATAAAATGTATATAAGTTATCTTCATTATAAGATACAAATCTTTAGAATACAACAGATATTTACAAAAATAAGTTATATAGAAGCATACCGGATGGAGAATTATGTCTGGAAAAGAAATGCTCAGGCGGCAGGAGCGAACTTTCAGCTTTTTCAAAACGCATCCGAATAAAACTGGCAGGGCATGAAAGCCCTGCCTTTTGCTGAAATAATAATCTTATTCTGCCTTTAAAATAAAGAGCCGTGAATCAAAATCGCAGTATTTTGCATGCACATCTTCCGGCTGGCCGGACATTCCGTCTGTCGTGATAAGCCCCAGGTTCATCAGTTCATCGCCGTAATAGCAGGCCCCGGAAGCCTGTTCTTTGTAACAAAAGTCCGGATTCAGTCCTTGCAGGCGGATGCGTGAAAACGGAAGGTTTGCGCCGTTTAATACACGGTACCAGCCGGCAATGGCCTGTTTTTTGTCGTCGCTGACAGTCATCCAGCAGGTGACGTTTCCATCGAACGGGCTTAAGATACGGTAAAAGGTGCCGAACTGCAGCAGTCTGCGGTATTCTTTCATAAATGCCACCTGCTGTTTTACCTCTTCGAGCTCCTGCGGTGTCAGTTTATTTAAATCCAGCTCGTAGCCAAAAGCGCCGAAGTATGCGACATTTGCGCGGGTATGCAGCGGAGTGGTGCGGTATACCTGGTGGTTTGGCACAACGGATACATGGCTGCCGATGCTGCTGACCGGATAGCAGAAGGAAGAACCGTACTGGATTTTCAGCCGTTCAACAGCATCCGAGTCATCGCTGGCCCAAGCCTGCGGTGCATAATAAAGCATTCCGGCATCAAAGCGTCCGCCGCCGCTTGAGCAGGATTCAAACAGGACATGCGGGAAATGACTGGTCAGTCTTTCGTATAAGTCGTAAACACCTAAAATATAACGGTGGAAGACTTCTCCCTGACGGTCTGTAGGAAGGGCGCGGGAGTAGCATTCGGTAATGCTGCGGTTCATATCCCATTTGATATAGGAAACTTTTGCTTCGCTTAGGATTTTAGCCATCATTTCGTAAATGCAGTCTACGACTTCCGGTCTGGAAAAGTCCAGTACATACTGGCTGCGGCCCTGGGAAGCGCTGCGGCCCGGCGTTTCGATAATCCAGTCAGGATGTTTTCTGTAAAGGTCAGAATCCTTATTCGTCATTTCCGGTTCAAACCAGAGGCCGAATTTCATGCCCAGGTCTTCAATGCGCTGGGCAAGCCCTGTAATGCCGTTTGGAAGACGCTCAGGGTTTGCAATCCAGTCGCCTAAGCCCGCATGGTCGTCGTTTCGTTCTCCGAACCAGCCGTCGTCTAAGACAAACAGCTCTACGCCGCATTCTTTTGCTTTGGAGGCGATTTCAACAAGCCGGTCTTCGGTGAAATTAAAGTAAGTAGCCTCCCAGTTGTTATTTAATACCGGGCGTTCCCTGTCGCGCCAGTAACCTCTTGCCAGGCGTTTCTGATAAAGTCTGTGGAATGTCTGGCTTAAGCTGTTTAAACCATGGTCTGTGTATACCATGACAGCTTCCGGCGTCTGGAAGGATTCTTCCGGTTCGAGCTTCCAGTCAAATCCCATCGGGTGGATGCCGAGCAGCACGCGGGTCGTATCATGGGTGTCTGTTTCTGCCTGGGCAAGGAAATTTCCGCTGTAAATCAGGCTGAAACCGACAGCTTCTCCCTGGAATTCGTTCGTATCCGGGCGCTTTAAGATAACAAACGGGTTGTGGTTATGAGAAGAATTGCCGCGGCGGCTGTCAACGGCTGTCACGCCCGGTTCCAGTTTTCTTGTAATTAAATGCCGCTCTCTTGCCCACGCACCGGAAAACTGCATCCACTCATAATTATGGTCAGGAAGGTCGAGGCACAGGCTCATGGCGGCAGTCAGATGTACGCTCTGCGTTCCGTTGTTGATAAATTTCGCACTGCGGGCAATGATGCCGCCTTTCGCAAAAATTGTGTACAAAAGGTGCAGCGTGATTCCGGTTACCGGGTCTTTTAAAATCAGGGTCAGTGTCTGCGCTTCCTCATCCGATTCTGTATAAGTAGCAGGAAGTCCGGCCAGTTTTGGCTTTCCAGGGCTGATTTCATGTCCCTGGTACTGAAAATCTGACAGACGGCTTCCGTCCTGGCTTACAATTTCTACGGCAGGGCGCCGGTAATCGGTAGTTCCGTATACGCCGTATTCCTGCTTGGTATGCTCTAAGGAAAAGCTTCGGTCATCTTCAAAGACACAGGAAGTCATCGGGCGGAAACAAAATTCCAGCAGATGAGAAAAATCTTCCCGGTCGCGGATTTTTTTGCCGAAGTAAAGCTGTCCCATCTGATGATTTGGAAGCACGGTCATAATATAGCTGATTTCGTCGTTAAATAGATGAAATGTCTGTGTCTGTTCATGAAATATGATACTCATAAAAAATCCTCCTGTTTCGTCTTAGCGGCCTTTTATCGTAAGGCCGCGGGTCGCGTTTCTGTGTGCCCGAAGGGCATTGTGTGCAGTAAAAACGTGGGCCTGTAAAGGCGCTTTGCACGTTTCTGTAAGATATGCTTATTATAGGGCAGGGAGAAAAAAAGGGTCTGTAGAATTTGTTAGAGAAAACAGTCAAAATGTTGAATAATTGCAGCCGGGGCATGGGTTATCCAAACGGCAGTACATATTTCGAGCTTGCATATGTCTGTGAAACCGCCTATAATAATAGAAAAACAGGCGGTGATAACATGGGCATTTATCTGAATCCGGGCAATGCGGCTTTTGCCAAGGCAGTTCATTCTAAAATATATGTTGACAAAACAGAGCTGATAGCATATACAAATGAATTAATCGGAACAAAGCAGGGCAATCTCTGCGTCAGCCGTCCAAGGCGTTTTGGAAAATCCATGAGCGCTGATATGCTGGCTGCTTATTACAGCAGAGGATGCGAATCCCGGGAACTTTTCTGCAATTTAAAGGTAAAAAAAGCAGATACGTTTTCTTCGCATTTAAACAGGCATTCTGTCATATTTTTGAATATGCAGCGCTTTTTAAGCCGTGCCGCAGGTCCGGGACAGCTGGTACCCTATCTGGAGAGATGTGTTATAAAAGAATTAAAAAAAGAATATCAGGCCGCAGTCTGTCTGGAAGAAGATATTTGGGAGGATTTGTGCCTGTCTGAAGCGTTTGAGCAGATTTATGCGGCGGCTGGGGAACGGTTCCTGTTTCTGATTGATGAATGGGACTGTATTTTTCGTGAAAAACAGCAGGATATACAGGCACAGACGCTTTTTTTGGATTTTCTGCGGGATTTGTTAAAAGACCAGCCTTATGTGGATCTGGCATATATGACAGGGATTCTTCCGATTAAAAAATACGGGACGCATTCGGCGCTGAATATGTTTGACGAATATTCTATGATGAACCCTGGTCCGCTGGCTGAATATATCGGATTTACGGATTGTGAAACGGCAGCTTTATGCAGCACGTACCATGTGGATTATCAGGAAATGAAACGGTGGTATGACGGGTACTGTGTGGGGAAAGAACTGCACATTTACAGCCCGAAATCTGTAGTTGACGCTGTTTTGCATGGCCGTTTCAGCAATTACTGGACTGCTACGGAAACCTATGAAGCATTGAAGGTATATATAGAAATGGATTTTGACGGACTCAAAACGGCGGTTCTTACAATGCTTGGCGGTGGAAAATGCAAAATTAATATCAGGACGTTTCAAAATGACATGACCTCGTTTCAAAGCAGAGATGATGTGCTCTCACTGCTTGTTCATCTGGGATATCTTGCATATGATATGGATACAGAAGAGGTTTTTATTCCCAATCAGGAGATTGCGGATGAATTTGAAAATGCAGTCGAAAACGGAGGCTGGGAGGAGATGGCAGAACTATTGCGCAGGTCCCAGGCTTTGCTGAAAGCAACACTGGAAGGTGATTCAGAAACGGTTGGAAAAATACTGGATGCGGTTCATATGGAGAATACATCTGTTTTGGCGTATCATAATGAAAATGCTTTAAGCTGCGTGGTAACACTGGCATATTTCAGCGCAAGGAAAGATTACTTTCTGATTCGGGAAATGCCGGCAGGAAAGGGTTTTGCTGATATTGTATTTCTGCCGAGGAAACAGACGGATCTGCCGGCATTCGTCGTGGAACTGAAATGGAATCAGTCGGCGCAGGGGGCTGTCTGGCAGATAAAGCAGAAACAATATGTACAGTCATTTATAAAATATACGGGTGAAATACTGCTGGTGGGAATTAACTATGATAAAAAAAACAAGCAGCACCAGTGCGTCATAGAAAATGTTGAAAAAGCCTGACAGGCATTACAGCTTTTCCAGACGGTTTTCATGCTGCTTTAAATGTTCCATAACATCTTCCCGTTTCTTAAGCCGGTACTGCGACGGCGTCAGGCCTGTGCGCTGTTTAAACGCCTTGGAAAAAACAAGCGGGTCCTGGTATCCGCAGGATAATGCGACTCCGCTGACCGGAAGCTCTGTAACGGTTAAAAGCTCCCCGGCGCAGCTGATGCGGTAATTGGCCAGGTAATCCTGAGGGGATACGCCGAGGCTTTTGCGAAACAGCGTATACAGATAGCTGCGGTCAATACAGACATAGGCGGCGATATCCGATACATGAATCGCGCTGGAATAATTGTTATGAATGAATTCCACTGCCCGGCGGATATATAGATTATCGCCGCCTGATTTCGAAGGCGCTACAAAGTCCATATCCCTTGCCAGTATTGAAAAAAAAGAGTACAAAAGGCTTTCCAGCAGAAACTGGTCTGTTGTGCTGGAGGTATTGTGCTTTAACATCCGGATTACGGTCTGCTTTAATTCATCGGCATATCTGCAGCGGTACGTCAGCTGGCTGCTGTTTAGCCCGATATCGCGCAGAAATGCTCTGGCGCTGCTGCCGTGAAATCCAATCCAAAGATAGGTCCACGGTTCTTTTTCATCAGCCTGGTAAAACGTCTGGGTGTCCGGTTCAATCAAAAAGCCCTGACCGGCCGTTAAGTCATACCGGGTATCTCCTACCAGGTATCGTCCTTTTCCTTCCATAATATAATGCAGAATGTAATTCGGGCGTACCGCAGGGCCGAAGCTGTGCAGCGGGCTGCAGACGGAGTAGCCGCACAGGCACAGATACAGGTCGTGGAATCTGTGGTCTGGAAGGTGAAGGACATAGGAATCTTCCATAAAAAGGGCTCCTTTCTGTTTGGGCAGAATATTTTAGGCGCAGCGCTTTCACTTCGTCCCCCGCAGCAGTTTTATCATATCCCAGGCACTGTAACCGCCTTCCTGTCAAAACGGTTACGGTGCAGCATTTGTCAGGATATCTCAGAAGAGGAGCGGGGGGGGCAGGAGGCTGTTTATGGGCGGATACTTTCGATACTTTCACAGCCTGCCTGTTTTTTGCGGGGG
>CANDJC010000195.1 GCA_947384955.1 uncultured Eubacterium sp.
CCGGTGCCGCTACGGCTTCGCCGCCTGGTTATCGGGCAGAATGCTAAGGGATTCTAAACATTCTTCCAATGCCGCAGGAAGACCTGGCAAATCCCCTCTCCCGGCTGGTTTTCGTAAAGTGTTACATGACACATTCTGAAAAGAAGTATAGATATTGGGGGGTATTAGTGCCAGATTAAGATGTACACAGTGTTACGGTATCATAGGTTTACAGCTGTTGTTATTTTAACGTATTTTAGAGAAAATTGAACTGTATATTGTGTTCAATTGATGGTGCTTTGTAAAGCGTAAATATATATCAGAACCAAATATCGAAATCGAAAAGTATTTCCCTTTAAACTTTACAAGGATTAGTCTGCAAGTTTTTTATTCTATGCCATATGTAGATGTTACAGTTCAGATAAGCTGACCTGTTACTTGAAAAAATCCATTTAAAATCGCTTCGCGATGGGGTTTTTGCACTGCTGAATCACTTTCTTACGTCCCGCACAGTAAATGTGCAGGCTATCTGAACTGTTACATGCAGATTATACAGCGATAATCAAATACAATATATAGCATGGATTTTCACAAAAATACATTAAAATCAGAAAAGCCGTAAAATGATTGGTATTTAATTATAGCTATATGATTCATACACCAATTTACAGCCTTCCAGATTCTAACATATTTTTGTGAAAATCAGAACTGTATATTGTATTTAGTTAGGACAGTTTAATCTCTATATAGTATAGAATCAAAAATTTATAAACCGAAGGAATTCAAAACTTTTAAACCGTATACGATATTTAAACACCATTTTAAAAGTTTTCGATTTGATACAAGATACAGATTAAATAAAAGCGAACATATACAAGATATAGTATTGATTATTACAAAAACACATCGAAATCAGAAAAGCTGTAAACTGGTGTATTTAAAGTAAAGCATACGAAATCCAGCCGGGTGACGGGGAGAGGGGCTGGTTTCCTGTGACATCGGAGGAATGTTTAGAAGCCCTTGGTATTCTGCCCGAAAACCAGGCGGCGAAGCCGAAGCGGCACCTTTAGCTGCTGGCTGCAGGCCAGGGCGAACCAGGTGCCGCGACCGTCCGGGGCCACAGCCTGGATGCAGAATACCTAGGGCTTCTTAACATTCCGGAGCAGTCACAGGAAACCAGCCCCTCTCCCCGTCACCCGGCGTCCGAGAGGCCATAATCCCCCCCCTTTTTCTCTGCACTTCGCACCCAGTTCCATTCATTCTGCAAATTTATAAAATGACCGATTGCAAAAACATCCGTATATGTTTATAATAAACTAGTACCTGTACAAGCAGATGTTTATCTGATTTATTAAGAAAAAGAAGCGGACAAAATATTCTGCAGTCACTAATACAGTAAATTTACAGACTGAATTTCAGGAGCTGTCATGAAATCACCTGTACACAGTCCTGGCGACGGCGGTTGCACATATTATTTCATGACAGTTTCTGGCAGGAATAGGAAAAGGAATGAGAGCAGACAATGAGTATAAAAATGAGTGATATTGATAATACAAAACTGGAAGAAGCCATGCAGGCCTATGTGGATGAACAGGGAAAAGAAAAGCTGATACAGCTTGTATTTGCGCTTCAGAATACAAAACTGTTTGTGCCGGCAATGCCTGCGCAGAAAAAGGGAGGCTTTCAGCCATATATTTTAAAAAATGCAGAAGGCAGCATGTATATGCCGGCATTTACTTCAATTAAAAAAATTCCGATAAATCAAAAATATCAGGGAATGCTGAAATTACAGTACAAACAGTGTGTTTCTATGCTGCTGGATCATCCCACGCTGGTGCAGGGGATTGTGCTGAATCCGTTTGAAGATAATCTGATGCTGAAAACGCAGATGCTGGAACTGAGCCGGAAAGCGGAGCAGATGGGGGAACAGCCAAAGGCATACCGGATGAAAACGGATGATTTCCGCATGATTGTCCGCCATACGGCTGAATTCCGCCGGATTCCGGAGAAGCTGTTTTCGCAGAAAATGGAATTTATAAACAGTCTGTCCGAGGAAGTGCTCTGTGAGCTGTATGAATCGCTTTATGCGGAAGCCGGACAAAAGGAGCAGTTTCCTTATACACCGGATGATTTTGAAATGATGGAATTAAGTATCCGGGATGATCTGAGTATTATACAGGTTATGACGCCGTCTAAATTTCTGTATCAGACGAACTGCCGGGAGCTTTATTTCGTATGGAATCCGCTGACAGGCCAGACGGGTTATTATACCATTGAAAAAGGGCTTGAAAAAGATGAAAAGAATTTTTACCTGGATGTGTTTAAGGAAGACGGTTCCTGGGAAAAACTGGAGGAGGCTCCGGCGGATGGAAATGTCATGAACCGTGTGATGGAATTGTTCGGAGGTGGGCTATGATAACGATTGGGGTTGTGCTGAGCAATGCATATGCGGATTATTCGGCACATATCATTCGCGGGCTGTGCAGCAGGGCAAAAGAAAAGGAAAATATAAACCTGATTTTTTTCCCGGGGGTACTGCAGAGCGATTTGTGCAGCAGCCACGCGCAGGAGGTAAAGGAATATGCAGATACTGTCCAGATGGCGGATGTTTTAATTATATCGGACCAGAAAATCCTGCATAAGCTGTTAGAGCAGCCGGAAGATTCTGTTTTTTCTAATATTTTGGAGCATATTCCGTATATTCTGCTCAAAGACGATGCCGGCCATGTGCTGGACCAGGCGATTGCGTTAGCGCAGGGGCAGTCATTTGAGCTGGAAGAACATATGGAAGAAGATGTATTTTCAGAATCGGCCAGCAGATTAAGAAAGCGGGACCATTTTGAACGCGCGCTGGAATTTGCAATGAAGGCTCATAAAGGGCAGGTACGCAAAGGCTCCTGCATACCGTATATTGTACATCCGATTGAAACGGCGCTGATTGCAATGACGCTGACAAGAGACCAGGATATTATTATTGCTTCTTTATTTCACGATATTGTGGAAGATACTCCTTACAGCGTGAAAGATATCGAGGATGCTTTCGGCGCTCATATTGCGCACCTGGTTCAGATGGAAAGCGAGAACAAACGCAAGGGCCAGGACGCGGCGCAGACCTGGAAAATCCGCAAGCAGGAGTTTATAGACAGCCTGGATGAAAAATCCAAAGATGAAAAAATCATTGCCCTGGCAGACAAGCTGTCTAATATGCGCGCAACACGGCAGGGATATCTGAAAAATGATGAAAAATTCTGGGAGCGTTTCCATCAGAAGGATAAAAAGATGCATGCCTGGTATTACCGTACGGTAGCAGACAAGCTGCGTGAATTTGAGGATACGGATGCATGGCAGGAGCTGGACCGCCTGATTAAAGATGTATTTGAAGAATAAACCGGGCTGCATGGATGTGATCCTGGAGAAACTGCTGCCGGGGAGAAGATGATAAGGAGGTTTCTGCATGGATTTACCGCAGGATTTTAAGGAGCGCATGAAAAGCCAGCTGGGGGACTCCTGTCATGAATTTTTTGCAGCATATGAACAGGAACGGGTTTTCGGCCTGCGCTGCAATCCTTTGAAAATAGATTCCGCCAGGTTAACGGCGCTGCTTTTAAAACAGGGAATCTGGCTGGAACCTGTGGAATGGGCAGCAGAAGGTTTTTACTATCCGCCGGATGCCCAGCCGGGAAAGCTGGCTCTGCATGAGGCGGGCGCTTATTATATACAGGAGCCGAGTGCGATGACGGCAGCAGCGCTGTTAGACCCGCAGCCTGGCGAAAAAATACTGGATTTATGCGCGGCTCCCGGCGGGAAAAGCACGCAGATTGCCGCAAGGATGTCTGGCAGGGGACTTTTGGTTTCAAATGAGACAGTGCCTCAGAGGGCAAAAATTTTATCCAGAAATATCGAGCGCATGGGAATTGTCAATGCGGCTGTATTAAATGAAACGCCGAAACGTCTGGCAGAGCGTTTTCCACTTTTTTTTGACAGAATTCTGGCGGATGCGCCCTGTTCCGGGGAGGGAATGTTTCGCAAGGATGAAAATGCCAGAGCGGAGTGGAGTCTGGAAAGTACCGTATTCTGCGCAAAGCGGCAGCGGGAAATTCTCGCGCAGGCCGTGCGGATGCTAAAGCCGGGCGGCATTCTGGTGTATTCTACCTGTACGTTTGCCCCTGCAGAAAACGAAGAAACGGCAGAGTGGCTGGTAAAGGAATACCCGGAGCTTACGATGGAATACAGCGGACAAATCTGGCCGCATCTCAGCCGGGGAGAAGGACATTATACCGCACGCTTTCGCCGGGAAGGCGGCAGCCATTCAGCATATCTGTGCAGAGAAGGCATAGATTTTGAAAGCGAAACAGCATATTCTGACAGAAGGAAAAAGTGTAAAGTAACGGAAAGCGGAATGAAATATCCTGGCGGGATGGAAAGTCATAAACAGAAAACGGATAACAAATCAAAACCTCCTGGAAGCAGAAAAAAGCATAGACAGGAATCCGGCACGGACATGAAAGAGGGAATGCAGATACTGGCACAGTTTTTAAAAGATACGCTTTCGGAAAAAACAGAAGCAGTGATTCTGCAGCAGATACAGTCTGGGCGGCTGGCGGCATTTGGAGAACAGCTGTATTTACTGCCTCCTGAAATCGCCAGTCTGGAAGGTTTAAAGACAGAACGTGCGGGGCTTCAGCTTGGATGCTGCAGGAAAAGCCGTTTTGAACCTTCTCATGCGCTTGCCATGGCACTTCGGCCTGAGGATGTAAAACAAGTGCTGGAACTGCAGGAGCCTGAGCGTTATATCAGGGGGGAAGCACTGCCTTGCGGCGGACAGAAAGGCTGGACGCTTATTACGGTGGAAGGATGTTCCATCGGATGGGGCAAAGCAGCCGCAGGAATTATGAAAAATCATTATCCGAAAGGGCTTAGGAGAGACTGGTAAAATTTAATTAAAAGACAGTAATCAGATAAAAAGCGAGGTTAAGAAATGAAGAAGACTGCATTAATTATGGCGGGCGGACGCGGGGAGCGTTTCTGGCCGAAAAGCCGCAAAAGCCTGCCGAAACAGTTTTTATCACTGACAGACGACGGCAGGACAATGATTCAGCTGACAGTAGAAAGAATCCGTCCGCTGGTAGAAATCGAAGACATTTATATATCCACAAACAGAGACTATAAAGAGCTGGTTTTAGAACAGCTTCCGGATATTCTTCCGCAAAATATCCTGTGTGAACCCGTGGGCAGAAATACAGCTCCGTGTATCGGCCTTGGCGCCATGCATATTGCAAAAAAATACGAAGACGCACTGATGATGGTGCTTCCGTCCGACCATCTGATAAAATACCAGAAAATGTACCTGCATGCATTAAAAGAAGGATTTCGGATTGCTGAAAAAGGCAGAAATCTTGTGACCATTGGAATCATGCCGGATTATCCTGAGACGGGCTACGGCTATATCAGGTTCCGCCCGGAGGAAACAGACGGGGGCGCTTATGCGGTAGAAGGATTCGTAGAAAAACCGGATATCCAGACTGCCAGAGAATATCTGCAGACAGAAGAATATTTATGGAACAGCGGCATGTTTATCTGGAAGGTATCTTCGATTCTGCAAAATATAAAAGAGCTGCTGCCGGATATGTACGGCGGACTTAGCACTATCGGAGAAGAAATCGGTACAGAAAAACAGGAAATGACACTCGAAAAAGTTTTTCCGCAGCTGGAATCGGTATCGATAGATTATGGAATTATGGAAAAAGCAAAAGATATCTATATCATTCCAGGCGTTTTTGGCTGGGATGACGTGGGTTCCTGGCTGGCAGTGGAGCGGATACAGAAATCGAATGAAAGCGGGAATGTGGTAAAGGGGAATATTATTACGATTCACAGTAAAAATAATATTATACAGGGGGGACAGAAACTGATAGCGGCTGTTGGGCTGGAAAATCTGGTGATTGTGGATACGGATGATGCAACGTTGATTTGTGATAAGGACAGTACGGCGGATATTAAAATGGTGCTGGAAAATTTGAAAATATGTAATAGGGAAGAGTATTTGTAAATTTTTTAGTTTGTGAGTGGTTTTTGGGATGGGGGGAGGAGTGGCCCCTCGGACGCCGGGTGACGGGGAGATGCAATGGCTTCCTGTTCCGGCTCCGGAATGTTAAGAATCCCTAAGCATTCTGCGTTTATGTTTTGGTACCGGACGGGACGCGGCACCTATTCGCCCTGGCTGAATGCCAGCAGCTGCCGGTGCCGCTTCGGCTTCGCCGCCTGGTTTTCGTGCAGAATGCTAAGGGATTCTAAACATTCCTCCAATGTCACGGGAAGCCATTGCATCTCCCCGTCACCCGGCTGTTTTTTGGGAGTTTTACGATGGAAATTTTATATGCTGGGGTGTAATTTTGGAGAAAGATTGAATGAAGAAGAATGTGGAAGGATGTATGTTTGTTTTATAAAAAATATTAGTATTTTTGAAAAACAGTGGAGAACTGATTTTTGATGTCAGGAAAAAGCAAAATGAAATGGAAAAGATATATGCCTGATTTCAGGAAATATGGTGTAACATTTACTGGAAAACAGCCAGTGCAGAGCTGAAGTTTTATATGATAAATTGAAGCGGAATGAGAAAGGAAAATATATGCTGCATGATAGAAAAAATATGTAACACTTTCCGAAGGCCAGTGCATGACAGAGATTTTTTGGGTTAGTCAGTTTATAAGGAAAATAAAAAGCAGAATATTACAGAAAAGATATTAGTGCCTTGTAAAGTTAAAAAGTTTATCAAAAATCTGTCCAGGCCAGTCAAAAATCTTAATAACAAAGGAAAATACTTTTCGATTTTCGTTATTTGGTTTTGATATATATTTAAACTTTACAAGTCATTAGTCGTGTATAAGAAAGTATCATAATTACTTCCCCCAAAGCCGGTGCAAAATAGAAATATTGTATCTCAGTCAGTTTATAAGACAAGAAGAATGATACAGGAAAGATATATGCCGCATGACTGAAAAATAATGCAACACATTCCGAAAGCCAGCGCAGAAAAATTTACTAAGTCAGTTAGTTTATAAGACAAGCAGAATTATAGGAAAGATATATGCCGCATGACTGAGAAATTATGCAACACAT
>CANDJC010000196.1 GCA_947384955.1 uncultured Eubacterium sp.
GCCGCAGAAAACTTAGAACTTCCTGCTTTTTGGAAGCGGAACATCAGAAGGAAAAACTTTCTCCATTCAGCGTCCGGGTAACAAAAATAACATCCAGCTATTAAAACGCAGAAGGAGGCACATCATGATAAAAAAATTACATCCGATTCCGGTCAGCGCATCCAGCTATCCGTTTGCGAGTGCGGCCCGCTATCTTGATTTAGAAAAATACAGCTACACAGAAACAGAATATTATATGGAAGGAACCGCGAATGTCTATCAGAGCGCTGGCGTAACCGGAGATGTAGAAATCAGGGATAAAGATGTCCCGTATGTAAACCGTCTGATTGTGCGCATGCCAAAGAATCCGTCTGATGCAAGCGGAAATATCGTAGTGGAAATTATCAATCCGACCTCTTTTATGGAAATTGAGCGGATGTGGATTTTAGGATATGAGAAGCTGCTGCGGGACGGGGATATTTATGTCGGGATTACAAGCAAGCCGAATACCATTGCCAAAATGAAGGAGTTCAATGAAGAGCGTTACGGGTGTCTGTCATGGGAAAATCCGCGCATGGAAGAGCCGTTTCCGTTTACGGAGCAGCAGATTCGGGAAAGAGGGATTCTGCCGGATTTGGATATTCATTATGAGACGGGGCTTTTCTGGGATATGCTTACAGAACTGGCGTGGCTGCTTCGCGGTGAAGATGACAGGAATCCGCTGCGGGAGGTGAAGAACCGCTTTTTGTATCTGACCGGATGGTCACAGTCGGCATGTTATTTGTTCCGTTATCTGAACAGTTTTGCATACCGCCCGGAAGTGAGACGGGACGGGCAGGTGTTTGACGGATATTTAGCGGGCGGCGGTGTGAGAAATCTGATTGTTCCTGTGAATCAGTATGAGGCTTTGATGAATTATGATTTTCGGCTGAAACGGGTGGAGCATGTGGAACAGCCGTTTATTTCTGTACAGACGGAAAGTGAAAACAGCGCGTTTGATGCATTCCGCACGAAGAGGCGGGACAGCGATTATCCGGGATTTCTGTACCGTGAATATGAGGTGACCGGGGCCAGCCATGATACGGTGTTCAGCTATATCGATTATTACAGAGAGGATGAAGATTTAAAAAGAATCGGCATGCTGCCGTGCTATCATGGAAAGCATGAGAAGGGGAATGATTATCCGTCTCAGATTTTATTTGCGGGGGCTTTTAGAAATCTGTTCCGCTGGGTCAGGGAAGGAAGCGGTCCTGCCAGCTGTGAGAGGATACCTGTGGATGAATACGGAAATAACCGGAAAGATGTGTTTGGGAATACAAAGGGAGGACTGCGTACATGTCTTTTGAATTATCCGACCGGGAGGTATCATTCTGCCAGCAGGATTGAGCCGGGACAGAGCTTTGTGGACCCGTCGTCAGATAAGGACCCGCTGTTTGGGTATCAGGAGGGATTTTCGGCTGCATTTTTACAGGAGCTTTACGGCAGTCTTAAGAATTATGAAAGGCTGTGCCGGGAGGATACGAAGGAGCAGATTTCCAGAGGGTTTGTCTGTAAGGAAGACGGAGAGGCGCTGGTGCGGATGGCGGTTTCGCTGGCGAAAGAACGGGGACTGGCGTAACGGCAGGGGAATGAGCAGTTTTCGAGAAGTGAGAACGGCAGAGTGTTACAGGTAAAAGAGAGCGAGGGGAATGGCATGGTGAATCGTGTAGAGAAAAACAGGATGATTTGTCTGGAATTTGAAAGTGATAAGAGGTATCCGAATCCTGTGTCTGACTGTGTGATTACGGCGGAGTTTCAAGGGCCGTCGGGAAGGGTGATTCGGCGCGAGGCTTACTGGAACGGAGGCGCGCAGTACGGTATTTCGTTTGCGCCTGTGGAAACGGGGGTATGGAATTATGTGCTGAGCGCTCCGAAAGACAGCGGGCTGCATGCTGCAAAAGGGCAGATTGAATGTGTTCCGTATACGGGCAGCCTGGATATTTACCGGCATGGATTTTTAAAAATCAGCGATGACAGGCGTTATTTTACTTATGCGGACGGAACGCCGTTTTTCTGGCTGGGAGATACGCACTGGGAGTTTTGTTACCGGGAAAAATGGGAAGAGTCGAATCATCCAAAGATGGACAGTATGTTTAAAGGGATGATTGATAAGCGTGCGGCACAGGGCTATACGGTGTACCAGACCAATTTAAGAAGCGATGCGTGCATGGGCGGGGAAACGTATTACTGGGATGATGCAGGCCTTCCGAATGTGGAATTTTATCAAAAAGAGCTGGACCGCAGAATGTATTATCTGGCGGAGAAAGGGATTGTAAATGCGTTAGGATTTGCCTGGTTTATGTCGATAGAACATCAGACAGAGAAATATCAAAATCTTGCCCGCTATATCATAGCCCGTTACGGAGCGCTGCCTGTAGTATGGACGCTTGCCGGGGAAACGGGCGGATATGAGAAAGCAAAGCAGGCTTTTTATGTGGATGAATGGAGAAAAGTGGCGCTGACCGTACAGGAAGCGGACGGCTATCATCATCCTTTAACGGCGCATTATACGAATGAGCGTCCGTTTGCTTCTTATTACCAGAATGAAGACTGGCTGGATTTTACCTTAAATCAGGCCGGACACGGCGATTATGTCATAAGCGCTTCGGATTATAAGGATTTTTTGAAAAAACACGGCGACAAGCCATTTGTGGAAGGCGAGGCTTTTTATGAATACTGTTCGACGCTGGAAGAAAACGGAACGCGTTTATGTACCGATGCGATGGTAAGGCGGGCCGCGTATCTGTCCATACAGGCGGGAGGATGCGGTTATACGTACGGAGCGCAGGGAATCTGGGACGTAGTCTGGGAAAAAGGGCAGGATAATCCGATGTCTGTATTTAACCGCTTTGATGTGACATGGGCGGAGGCGATTGACGCACCGGGCGGTGAGCAGATGGGATATATGCGCCGTTTTTATGAAGAACAGAAGTTTTTTGAGCTGTATCCTTTTGCGGCGGGCAGTGAAGAAGAGGGAAATCCTTTTGGAAAGAAGCTGCCGCTGATTACGGTAACCAAAGATAAAAAACGCTGGGTGCTCTATTATCCGCAGGCGGTGCGCAAAAGTACAGAAATCGAAGGCTTTGAAAACGGCGTGTATGCCATGCAGTGGTTCAATCCGCGGACCGGAGAATATGAAACCGAAAGTGAATTTGAAGTAACCTCAGGCACATGGAAGATTCCAGTGAAACCGGATAGGGAAGACTGGTGCCTGGTTATAAATAAGAAAGAAAAGGGAGCGTGAGACAATGGGTTTTCCAAAAAATTTTTTATGGGGCGGTGCAACGGCTGCCAATCAGTGTGAAGGCGCATACAAAGAAGGCGGCAGAGGACTTGCAAATGTAGATGTGATACCGCATGGCGCACAGAGATTTCCGGTTATGCTCGGAAAAAGGAAAATGCTCGATTTTGAGGACGGGTATTATTATCCGGCGCTGCAGGGAATTGATTTTTATCATCATTATAAAGAAGACATTGCATTATTTGCGCAGATGGGATTTCGAACCTTCCGTCTGTCCATTGCCTGGAGCCGGATATTCCCAAACGGCGATGAAGAACAGCCAAATGAAGAAGGCTTGCAGTTTTATGAAAATGTATTCAGGGAATGTAAAAAATACGGCATCGAACCGCTTGTTACGATTACGCATTTCGACTGTCCGATTCATTTAATCAAAGAATACGGCGGATGGAAAAATGAGAAGCTGGTAGAATTTTATAAAAAGCTGGTAACCGTACTGTTTACACGCTATAAGGGGCTGGTGCATTACTGGCTGACCTTTAACGAAATCAACATGATTCTGCACCTTCCGTTTATGGGAGCAGGCCTTGTATTTGAAGAGGGCGAGGATGAACAGAAAGCAAAATACTTAAGCGCCCACCATGAGCTGATTGCATCGGCATGGGCAGTGAAAATCGCACACGAAACCGACCCGGAAAACAAAACAGGCTGCATGATGGCCGCCGGCGATTATTATCCATACTGCTGCATGCCGGAAGATATCTGGGAAGCAAAAATGCAGGACCGCGCGAACCTGATGTTTATCGATGTACAGGCCAGGGGTTACTATCCAGATTATGCAAAAAAAATGTTTGAACGCATGGGGCTTGAGCTGCCGTTATCGGAAGAGGATGAACGGGTTATGAGGGAAAATACCGTAGACTTTATCGGCTTTTCTTATTACTCCACCCGCTGCATCACCACGCGCGGCGATGTCGAACAGACCGGGGGCAATGCTTTTAAAGGCGCAAAAAATCCGTACCTGAAGGCCAGCGAATGGGGCTGGCAGGTCGACCCGCTCGGACTCCGTATAACTATGAATACACTGTATGACCGTTATCAGAAGCCTCTGTTTATTGTAGAAAACGGACTGGGCGCAAAGGATGAACTGATACCTGACGGAAACGGCTCTTTTACGGTGGAGGATGATTACCGGATTGCTTATTTAAGAGAACATATCAGGGCAATGAAAGCAGCCGTGGAAGAAGACGGTGTGGAATTGTGGGGGTATACGCCGTGGGGATGTATTGATTTGGTGAGTGCGTCTACCGGAGAGATGAGCAAGAGGTACGGGTTTATTTATACGGACCTGGATGATGCGGGGAAGGGGACGTTTGCGCGTTATAAGAAGAAGTCATTTGGGTGGTATCAGAGAGTGATTGCATCGAATGGGGAGGATTTGGGAGAATAAAAAAGGGGGGGGGTGATTCTTTATGGACGCTGGATGGAGAAATTTTTTCCTTCGGATGTTCCGCTTCCAAAAAGCAGGAAGTTCTAAGTTTTCTGCGGCGGGGCTTGTGGCAGCGGACGGACCGGCGCCTGATGCCCTGGCGGTTTTGGCTGGATTTACACGGTGGCACTGGCAGGCGCCTTTTGGGGACTTCAAGGTTTTGTAAATTGGTAAGCAGTGTGTCCCCAAATCCTGGGTATTGGGCAGAAAACTAAGAACTTCCAGCTTTTTTCCAGAGTCACATCCGAAGGAAAAAATTTCTCCATCCAGCTGACATTGGCTGAATTTCAGTTTTTAGTGGCGGTTGTACGACAGTAGTTGTTCGGTAAACTGGTGTAGGGTTCAAGTAATAATTATTGTAATTTAATGAAAACGTACCAGTTTACAACTTTTTAGATTTTGGTATTTTTTTGTAAAGTCCAGGCTGGATATTGTACATCGTCATGATAATTGAATTTATATCTTGTACTTAATGAAAAATTTGTAAACAGGTAGAAAACAGCTGAATGGAGAAAAATTTACTGCTGGAGGTGACTCTGGAAAGGCCAGAGGTCAGAATTCCATCCCACAGACCGTCCTAAAACTCATTCGGCTGCTTTTATATATCCGCTCCAGGCATTATTTTTTGTTTATATGGGTATCATTCTCCGTTTACATCATTGATATCTGTTAAATTTTGAGTTTCAATTTTTGCGCAAGACAGTTTTCAAACAGTCTGTCCAGTTAATATATAGACACCAATTTACAAGTTTTTGATTCTATACCATATGTAAATTATATAGCGATAATCAAATACATATATAGCATAGATTTTCACAAAAATACACTAAAATCAGTAAATCAGTAAACGTGTATATATAGAAACACCAATAACTAATAAAATAAAACGTGAATTCAGCCAAAATCAGCTGGATGGAGAAATTTTTTCTGCTGGAGGTGACTCTGGAAAAAAGCTAGAAGTTCTTAGTTTTCTGCCCAACACCCAGGATTTGGGGACACATTACTTCCAGCCTGTCAAAACTATGAAGTCCCCAAAAGGCGCCTGCCAGTGCCACTGCCTAAACCCAGCCAGTAACGCCAGGGCATCAGGCGCCGGTCCGTCCGCAGCCACAAGCCCCGCCGCAGAAAACTTAGAACTTCTTGCTTTTTGGAAGCGGAACCTCCAGCAGAAAAAATTTCTCCATCCAGCGTCCCTCAAATCACCCCTCCCTCCCCCAAAAACCCATCCAATTTAACACACCTACAGAAAGGAGTCATCCCACATGAAGCATTTAACATCCATCTTGCAAAACCAGCAGCCCAATTCCGTTACCCCATTCTTCTGGCAGCACGGCGAAGACACCGAAATTTTAACCGAATACATGCAGAAAATCCACGCATCCGGCTGCGGCGGGGTCTGCATCGAAGCGCGTCCGCACCCGGAATTTGTAAAAGAGAAATGGTGGAAAGACGCCGGGCATATTATCAGCCTGGCGAAAAAGCAGCACATGGAAGTCTGGATATTAGACGATGCCCATTTCCCGACCGGATATGCGAACGGACTGGCAGCAGAGAAATATCCGCAGTATCTGAAAAAGTATCTGGACTGCAGGCGTTTTGATGTAACCGGGCCGCTGCGGTATGCCAGGATAAACCTGCGTTTTTTAAAAGGGAGGCCTTACGGGAAACAGGAGGACCGGGAAAACGATACGATAATCGGAATCTATGCGGCAGAAAGGGCGGATGAGGCGGCAGCGGGAAAAGACCCGGTGAAGCCGCAGACGCTGACAGACCTTACAGCATTTAGGAAAGACGGCGTTTTGTACTGGGATATCCCGCAGGGAAGCTGGAGTATTTTTGTCCTGTTTGAAACCCGCGCAGGCGGAGAAGAGAGTACCAAAGATTACCTGAATCCGCTCCAGAAGGAGGCTGCGCAGATTTTAATCGAAGCGGTATACGAGCCGCATTATGAGCATTTCAAAGAAGAATTCGGCACGACGGTTACCGCGTTTTTTTCGGATGAGCCGCGGTTTGGAAATGCGAAAGGGACGGATAAGAGCATTGGAAGGGCGGAAATGGTGCTGCCGTGGTATTCCGGGATGGATGCGGTGCTGCCGTTTCGAAAGGAGCTGCTGCCGTTTTTGTTTGCGGACTCTTCGGATGATACGATGCAAAAAGTCCGCTGTGCTTATATGGATACGGTTACAAGGCTGTATTCGCAGAATTTCACACAGGTGATCGGAAACTGGTGCAGGGAGCATGCCCTTACGGTATAATAAGGACAAATCGGAAAACCCATTATTACCAAGGTTGC
>CANDJC010000197.1 GCA_947384955.1 uncultured Eubacterium sp.
AGCCGTCCCGGGAAGCCGGTGCATCTTCCCGTCACCCGGCGTCCGAGAGGCCACCTCGTCCCCCCTCATCATCACTCTATCTGCTCTCTCAAAAAGGAACCTGAATTTCCCCTTCAAACACACTCTCCGCCGGCCCAGTCATATAAACATCCCCAGTATCTTCATCCCATTCAATCTGCAGCTCCCCTCCCCGCAGCCTTACAGTCACCGCACGCTCCGTAAAACCATTCAAAACAGCCGCTGCCGTAACCGCGCAGGCTCCGGTACCGCAGGCGAGCGTTTCCCCGGACCCTCTTTCCCACACGCGCATCTGAAGCGTCTTTTTATCTATCACTTTCACAAATTCCGTATTCATGCGGTTTGGAAAATATGCATGATGTTCGAACAGCGGCCCGGTTTTTTCCAGTTCCAGCCCGTCCACATCATCCGTAAAAATCACGCAGTGCGGATTACCCATAGAAACACATGTCATCCGGTATTCTTTCGTGCCTGCCGTAATCGGATAATTTACAATCCGGCGCGGCATGCCTTCTTTTATAAAGACAGGAATCTTCTCCGGCACAAGCTCCGGTTTTCCCATATTCACACGAGCAAGAACCGCTTTGTTATGTTCCGCTGTAATCCGGATATGTTTGATTCCGGCCAGCGTTTCGATACTGATATCTGTTTTGTCCGTCATCCCGTGGTCATAGACATATTTTGCCACGCAGCGAATCGCGTTTCCGCACATCTCGCCCCGGGAGCCGTCCGCATTATACATCGCCATTTCAAAATCTGCGGTATCAGACGGTTTAATCAGAATCAGGCCGTCCGAGCCGATTCCAAAATGCCTGTCGCTGACAAATTTTGCTAATTTCTGCGGATGCTCCACGGTTTCTTCCAGACAGTTTACATAAATATAATCATTGCCGATTCCGTGCATTTTTGTAAATTTCATCGATTTCCTCCGAATCTGTTTTTATTTCTTTCTTCCTACATGCCCCGCCCCATCAGGCTGATAATCATCTGTGCGGTTTCCGGCATACCGGTTCCGTTTTCCATGCTGCGCTTTTGCAGATACCGGTGCGCCTCTTCTTCCGAAAAATGATTGCGTTCCATTAAAAGTGCTTTTGCCTCTCCAATCGCGTGCTGCTCCCTGTCTGTACGCGGTGTTTTTTCCTGTTTCCGTTTCTTCTTTTTCCTGGCGTACACACCTGACATCATTTCCACAGTCTGCAGCAGCTCATGTACCTTTAACGGCGTCGAAAGTGCGATGATATCCGCCGTTTCCCTTTCATCCACCTGGCTTTTCGAGCCAATCAAAAGCATATCATAACGCGGCGCCAGATATTCATACAGCTCGCTGTATACCATATCTGCCAGCCTGTATGTACAGATAATGATGCCGCTGTCTAAATCATTTGCTGCCTTAAGCGCCGCCGCCCCGGTGCAGCAGACCGCATCCACCCGGTATCCGCCTTTTAACAGGATGCTGCGGACACTTTTTGCATTTTCTATTTTTGGAAAAACGATTATAATATTCATGCTGACCGCCGTTTATATTCTGTATAAATATTCCGTTATCTCCCAGTCTGTCACTGCCCTGCAGTATCTTTCCCATTCCGCTTTTTTTGCACTGATGTACTCCCTGCTGATATGGCTGCCAAGGGTATCCAGAACAAATTTGTCCTGTTCCATCTCCTGCACTGCCTCGAGCAGATTGGCCGGAAGATAATTCATATCCCCTCGCTTTAATTCATCCCCGCTCAGATTTGACAAATCACAGCTGACAGCCTGCGGCGGCTTGATATTACAGCGGATGCCCTGAAGTCCCGCAGACAGGCACAGCGCAAGCATCAGATACGGATTTGCGGCAGAATCAGGACTGCGCAGCTCGATTCTGGTACTCTTTCCCCTTGCAGCCGGAATCCGGATTAACTGCGTCCGGTTGCTGAAAGACCACGCGATATAATCAGGCGCGCCGTTTCCAGGCATCAGCCTCTTATAGGAATTTACCAAAGGATTGCCCACTGCGGTCATGCCCTTAATATGCCGAAGCAGCCCTCCGATAAAATAAACCGCCTCGTTACTCAGCCCGCCCGGTGCATTTTCATCCGAAAAAATATTTCTGCCGTCCTTTGTCAGCGACAGATTCAGATGCATGCCGGAGCCGTTCGCGCCCGATTTCGGCTTTGGCATAAAGCTTGCAAACATGCCGTGGCGTTTTGCAATCGTCTTTACGGCCAGCTTAAATGTCATAATATTATCCGCCGCCCGCAGCGCTTCGTCATACTTAAAATCAATCTCGTGCTGTCCCGGCGCGCCTTCATGATGCGAAGCTTCGATTTCATATCCCATTTCTTCTAACGTCAGCACCATGTCACGCCTTGCATTCTCGCCGGAATCCACCGGCCCTAAGTCAAAAAACCCCGCCTGCTCGTCAATCTGCGTCGTCGGATGCCCGTCATCGTCATACTGAAACAGGAAAAATTCACATTCCGGCCCCACTTCAAACGTGTATCCCATCTCCTGCGCTTCCCTGACCGCTTTTCTTAAAATATAACGCGGGTCTCCTTCAAACGGCGAACCGTCCGTGTTATAAATATCACAGATAATCCTGGCGACCTTCCCCTGCTGCGGACGCCACGGAAAAATCGCAAATGTATCAAGGTCTGGATGAAGGTACATATCAGACGCCTCCGCTTTTGCAAAGCCGTCAATGGAAGAGCCGTCAAAAATACACTCATTATTCAGAGCCTTTGCCAGCTGGGTCTTCGTTACTGCTATGTTTTTCAGAGTGCCGAATACGTCGGTAAACTGAAGCCGGATAAATTCAATATCCTCTTCATCCGCAATCTTAAGTATATCCTGTTTTGTATAATGCTTCATGGTATCGCAGTCCTTTCCTGAAATTTAATCCGGCCGGGTCTTTTTCACATCTGCCAGTTCCCGCCCGCTTTCGTGCATCCGTCATCTGCACGGACAAATGCACATACTTTATCATAAGCCATCGTTCCGCCAAACAAATCCAGCGCACTGCCAATGGTTACATTCAGCCTGTTCTTTCCATACTGTTTTAACGCCTCAAGGTCCGCAAAGCTGCCGACACCCCCTGCATAAGTAACCGGAATCTTTCCCCACTCTCCCAGCTGCTTAACCAGCTTTGTTTCAATGCCCGCCGCTTTCCCTTCGACATCCGCCGCATGAATCAGAAATTCATCTGCATAGTCAGAAAGCACGTCTAACAGCTTCGGCGTTACATATTCTGACGTCATTTTCTGCCACCGGTCCGTTACCACAGCATACCCGTCAGCCACTCTGCGGCAGCTTAAATCCAGCACCAGATGCTTTTTGCCGACCGCACGGACCAGCTTTTCCAGATTGTCATAATGAATTCTTCCGTCTTTAAATACATAAGAAGTAACAATCACATGACTTGCCCCGGCATCTAAAAACTGCCCGGCATTTTCCGGCGTAATGCCTCCCCCTGCCTGCAAGCCTTTCGGATAAGCCTTAAGCGCTAAAAGTGCCTGCGCCTTTGTCTCTTCATAATATGCGGACCCTGGAGGATTCAGCAAAATCACATGCCCGCCGCGCAGCCCGTCTTTCTGATAAAGGCGCGCAAAAAACGCAGCGTCCTGCTCTGCTACAAAATTCTCTTTCGCAAAGCTGCCCTGGTCTTTTAAACTGCCTCCTACGATTTGTTTTACCCTGCCATTATGAATATCGATACACGGCCGAAATTCCATTGGTGTCACCTGCTTTCTGTATTTTAGTATGAACCGGGTACTCTTTTAGAAGGATACCATATTCTTGCGGAAAAAAAAACCAGAAAATGATTTTTCGAATTAAATAAAGCGAATGTGCGGAGGAATTATGGATACCCGGACGCCGGATGATTTGGAAATGAACTGGATTTCTGCGGCGGCTCCAGAATGTTAAGAAGCCCTAGGTATTCTGCATCCAGGCAGTGGCACCGGACGGTCGCGGCACCTGGTTCGCCCTGGCTTACAGCCATAAGCTAAAGGTGCCGCTTCGGCTTCGCCGCCTGGTTATCGGGCAGAATACCAAGGGCTTCTAAACATTCTTCCAATGCCACAGAAATCCAGTTCATTTCCAAATCACCCGGCTGGTTTTCATATGTTTTACGTAATAAACCTGCATAATGCTGCACTGAATCCTGGTTCGGGAAAATGTTACTTGAAAAATGTGCGATACGTCCCGTATCTTTCTTGTAAAAATTGCAAAAAAAGCATGCAATATGTCCCATATTTTTCTTGTAAAGTTTGCCAAAAACCAGCCGGAAGAGAAGATTTCAAAATTACTTGGGTTTTCATGAACTCTGCATATAAACCCGCATAATGCCCTGCTGAATCCTGGCATTCACCCGTTTACAAGTTTCTGATTCCATACCATATATAAATTATACAGCTTTAACCAAATACCATATATCGTATAAATTTTCACATCAATACATTAAAACAGCCAAAGCTGTAAACTAATATAATAAATCTATTAAAAAACATACAATACGTCCCGTATCTTTCATGTAAATTATGCCAAAAACCAGCCGGGAGAGGGAATTTGCCCGGTCTTTCTGCGGCATTGGAAGAATGTTTAGAAGCCCTTGGCATTCTGCCCAATAACCAGGCGGCGAAGCCGAAGCGGCACCTTTAGCTGCTGGCTGTAAGCCAGGGCGAACCAGGTGCCGCGGTCCGTCCGGAGCCACAGCCTGGATGCAGAATGCCTAGGGCTTCTTAACATTCTGGAGCCGCCGCAGAAAGACCGGGCAAATTCCCTCTCCCGGCGTCCGCATGCCCATATCCCCCACACACAAATAACCCACTTGAAGCCCCACACATTCCCTTCAGAATACATGTTGCCCCAAATGGGTTACCAGCATCGCGGCATATTTTAATTACTTAAATCATCTTTTTCATTTCATCTGCCACAAACTGTACTTTAGTTCCTATAATGACCTGTACAGATGTCTTGCTCGGCCTGATAATGCCCGCAACGCCCGCAGACTTAATCTTCTTTTCATCTACTTTTGTATAATCAATAATTTCCATGCGCAGCCTTGTAATACAGTTATCCAGAGACTTCACATTTTCTTTTCCGCCAAGGCCTGCCAGAACGATTCTTGCAACCTCCGTAAAATCATTATTCGCAAGCACTGCCTTCATTTCTGTTTCCGTATCTTCATCTTCCCTGCCTGGCGTTTTCAGATTAAACGCGGTGATGACAGCACGGAATACAATATAGTAAATGATACCGACGCCTATGCCAATCGGAATCAGCAGCCACGGATTTTGTGCCAGCGGCGTAAAGGAGCAGAGGAACAGGTCTACTGCGCCGCCCGAGAAAGAAAATCCAGCCCTGATTGGAAGTGCAACGGTAATGCCAGCCGTAATACCGGCAAGCAGTGCATGAACAACATATAAACCAGGAGCCAGGAACATAAATGCAAACTCAATCGGCTCTGTAACGCCTGTAAAGAAAGAACAGAACGCTGCCGATGCAAGCAGTCCGTATACTTCTTTCTTCTTGCCTTTTTTCGCTGTATGATACATGGCAAGACATGCTGCCGGAAGACCGAACATCATAAACGGGAAAAATCCTGTCATATACATACCTGTTTCGCCAAACACACCCGTATTGCCCCAGAAGTTTTTCAGGTCGTTGATTTCTGCAACGTCAAACCAGAATACGGAATTAAGTGCGTGGTGCAGTCCAAATGGAATCAGCAGTCGGTTAAAGAACGCATAAACACCCGCTCCTATCGCACCCCATCCAAGGAACGTCTTTCCGATAGTAACTAATACCCCGTATACAATCGGCCATACAACAAACAATACCGCAGATGCAGCAATGGATGCCACAGCCGTTACAATCGCAACCGCACGCTTGCCGCTGAAAAATGACAGCGCATCCGGAAGCCTTGTGCCTTTAAATTTATTGTAGCAGCTTGAACCAATCAGTCCGGCAATGATGCCGACAAACTGATTCACGATTTTGCCAAACGCCGGATCTGCATCTTTGCCCGTAAGCCCTGCCACCGTACCGCTGCTTAACAGTGTCGTAATCATCAGAAACGATACAAGCCCTGCAAGACCTGCTGTTCCGTCATTATCATCCGACATGCCCACAGCAACACCGATTGCAAACAGCCACGGCATATTGTCAATTAAAGCACCGCCCGCTTTAATCAAAAACAGACCAATCGTATAAGAAACCCCGCCTGCTGTAAATCCGGCAACCTCGCCTGCCATCGCTGCCGGCGCAAGAATATAGCCGAACCCCATCAGAATGCCGCACACAGGAAGGCACGCTACTGGCAGCATCAGGGACTTACCTAACCGCTGAAAAAATTTCATCATAAAAACAACCCCCTTTTTATTCCGCTTTCTGCGAAACATACCTTTTTTCTATAAACAGCCTCTGGAACCTGCCGCACTGCTCCTTTGGCTTATTTATCGTTCAGGCTTAATTATTATATTAGCAATCTGTCTAAAATATGTCAAGTGTTTTTTCATTTATTTTTAATATATTCCACAAATTTCGTGTTTAAGTCTCGTTATTTTTGTACATTATATACTTACTTATTTCGAATGCATTGTATTTATTATAGTGCAATTCTGTGAATTCACATATTTTCACAGAACTCCTGACAAATAAACTGACAACATTCATTTGAGTTAATAATATTGAAACATTTACGGCAAAAAAGCACGTCAGCAATACTTCCTTAGTACCACCATATCCTTAAAAACAGTTACACTTATTAAATTATGCACAATCTTTATAATAAGCATATTCAGCATACCCCATTCAGCATACCCCACATACCAAAACCAGACAAAATTTCTGATTTAGATAAACAATCCAGCTGACACACCGCCTAAAAAACACCCCTCTGCCTTCAAACTGCTTCATGTACCGCATGCCAAAAACCAGCCGGGAGAGGGGATTTGCCCGGTCTTCCTGCGGCATTGGAAGAATGTTTAGAAGCCCTTGGCATTCTGCCCGA
>CANDJC010000198.1 GCA_947384955.1 uncultured Eubacterium sp.
GGATAACTCTTTTTTCGGCATAAGACAGCTTATGCTGAATTCGGGATAAAGCGTCATATTCGAAAATGCGTATCAATATCGTTCCATCTGAACTGCTGCTCTCACACTCTAAATGATATTTTTTCCCTTGTTTCGTTATGTTATCTACAATTTCAAGCAGAGAATCCGTTATCCGTCTTTCCTCTGCCCCGCCCTGCTGTTCAAGAAAATGCTCATTCGCCCTGCGTATAATCTTATCCTGCAAAGAAAAATTTTCATGAAACATCTCATTAATAAGGGGGATTACCAAATCATCGCATTCCACCGTCAAAGTTCTGCATACATCATCATAAGGCGTGTTTGATTCTATTTTTCCCACCCGCATCACTCCTTTTTAATATTTCACTCTGCTTCCCCAATACTTTCCAGAAGCTTTTTAACCAGTTCTTTTGAAACGGCATCATAAGCTGTTTCATGAAGAGGCCCTGCAAAGGCATAGGAAACGCCGTTCGCGATTGTGGTCGGGTCTGTTATCCAGTCTTTGCAGGAGCTGTGTACCTGGGTAATTCCGGTATCATCCATCAGCTTCCTGGCATTTCCGGCATGGATGCCGCTGCCGGCCAGTATTTCAATCTGCTCTCCGTAATTTTCCTGCAGTTCTTTTAAAAGTCCCGCCCCGTCTGCTGCTTTTGCCGCAAGCCCGCTGGTCAGTACCCGGTCGGCGCCCAGAGCAATCAGCAGCTCTATGGACTGATAAGGACTGCGGGTGCAGTCAAAAGCCCGGTGAAATACGGCTTCCTTTCCGCATTCGTGAATAATGGAAATCAGCCGCTCACTCTGCTCCCTGTGAATAGACGCATCCGGATTCAGGCAGCCAAAAACAACCGCGTCTGCTCCATGGCTGGCCAGAAGCCGCGCATCGCGTTCCATCACTTCAAAATCCTCTGAGCAGTAGCAAAACCCGCCGCCCCGCGGACGTACCATTGCCGCTATCTGAATATCACAGTGTTCTTTTACAAGTTCCAGCGTGCCAAGGGAAGGCGTCAGACCGCCAAGATGCAGCCCGCTGTTTAGCTCAATCCGTTTTGCTCCGCCGGATGCAGCCTGAACCGCATCGTAATAGCTGCCGCAGCATATTTCTAACATAGCTGTTCCTCCCTTTGTATCTCTGTCATATATGCCAGTTCCACATATTCAGCTCCTTTAAAAAGGCCTCTCAGAAAATCCAGATATTCCTTCTGAATCTCTCTGCACTCCTTCGCCAGACGGAATACGCAGTCCCATTCATCTATAATGAAGATAAATCCTTTCTTCGTATGTGCATAAATCTGCTCCAGGACACCTGGCAGCCCATACTGGTCTATCGTAAAGCAGTCTCCATATTCTGCTTCCAGGTCCCTGATTACCAGTTCCTGTATTTTTCGGATAAAAATATGAAGATGCGACCCGCTGAAAAGATATCTCTGAATATCCAGCCGGATTACATTATGCCGGTTCAGATGCTGCTCAAAGGAATCCGCATTTTCAATTGCCAGCCCTTGAAACAGTTTCCCGGAATCACAGCCCCTGCTGTAGTACGCGGCAAGCATATCGGCTGCCATGGACTTTCCAAAACGGCGGGGACGGCTTACACAGACATATTTTCCCCTTAGTTTATTCAGTTTCTGATTCATAAAGGAAATCATCTGTGTCTTATCTACATAGATGTCGTCTGTCACAGCCTGACGGAAGGCTTCGTTTCCCGGGTTTACATACAAGCCCATCCTGACCAATGCTCCTTTCCAGATTAACCGGTGCTGCTTTTATCAGCAGTTTCTTCTATTAAAGAAACAATCTTTTCTATCGAATCTATCATGCTGCTCTGCTTCATCGCATTGATATAGCGGTCACGGTTTTTATAAGTCTCATGAATCATATGCAGCAGCTTATCAGGTGTAACGATTTCTTCTTCTATCACAACACTGAACCCCTGTTTTTCAAAGGAATGTGCATTTAACAGCTGGTCGCCGCGGCTGGCATTTGCAGACAGCGGTATGAGTATATTCGGTTTATGCAGTGCAAGCAGCTCGCAGATGGAATTTGCGCCTGCACGGGATATCACAAGGTCTGCCAGAGCAAAAATATCATTCAGCTCAGCGCCGATATATTCATACTGTCTATAGCCGGCAGTCCGGTTTAATGATTCTTCTATATTCCCTTTCCCGCACATATGTACGACCTGATAGGATTTTAAAAGCTCCGGCAGCAGCCCGCGAATGGTATCATTGATAAACTTGGAACCGCTGCTTCCGCCCACGACAAATAAAACAGGTTTTTCTGAATTGAAATGGCAGTGTCTGCGCGCCTGTTCTTTGTTTCCGGATAAAAGCTCACTGCGGATTGGCGAACCGGTCAGTACGGCTTTGCCTTCCGGAAGGTATTTCAGGGTTTCTGGAAAATTACAGCATACTTTCGCTGCATTTGGAATTGCCAGCTTATTTGCAAGTCCTGGTGTCAGGTCTGATTCGTGGATAATAGAAGGCACATGACATAGTTTTGCAGCCAGTATAACCGGAACGGATACGAAACCGCCTTTGGAAAATACAATATCTGGTTTCAGCCTGTGCATGAGGCGGATAGATTGTCCGAGGCCCTTTAGTACCTTCAGCGGGTCTGAAAAATTTTTAATATCGAAATAACGGCGGAGCTTCCCGGAAGAAATGGCATAGTACGGGATGTTCTGCTCCTTCAGCAGCTGTTTTTCGATTCCGTTATAGGAACCTATATAGGAAATGTCAAATCCGGCTTCCCGAAGCCGCGGAAGCAGGGCTATATTAGGTGTGACGTGTCCGGCTGTGCCGCCGCCGGTTAAAATTATTTTTTTCATTTGATATCCTTTCCTCAACATTTATACTTATTATTAAACGAAAAAAGCGAAATGTCAAATCCTTATTTTCTTAATTCTATACAAAAATAAATGAAAAAGACTTGTAAATAGAAAATAAAAGAATAGAATATAGGCATAGGGGTATTGTCAGCAGCAGACTTATATAAGGTAATAATTGAGGTAAAAGGTGAAACAATGGATGTGAGGTTATTTCGATATTTATTAAAAAATACATCTAGCGCAGTCGTAATGTCTGGATGTACATGGGATAAGGGTGCACAGGAACAGGTTCGCTATGCCTATACTTGTGAGATGGTCCATAATTCTGCAGGCAAAAGCCAGCAGAGCAGATTCGAGCAGTCATCCTGCAGCAGCCCGCTCAATTTATTTATTATGGGGAGTTTTTCAGTAGAAGATGCGCAGCGTTTAATCGACACGATTCGCTGCGGAAGCGTAAATACGGTGATTCTTCCTTATGTGGTCCCGATACAGCGGTTTCTGATTTTAAAGACCTTAGTATCTAAGGAAATCATGGACAAGGATTTGCTGGATTTTATACAGACACCGTATTTATATTTAAAGAAAACAGCTGTTAAGAAAATATTTTTCATTTATGGAAACGGCAGCCTGTTTGATAAAACAGAATGCGGAATGTATCCCGGGAACTATTTTGAATTTCAGGATAAAGAAACGTTAGATATGATAGAAGAAATGGAAGGCTACCGGATTCCTGTTATGAAAGCCGGGTATATTATCGATAACCGGACACTGTTTTATTTCGGTCATTACGGAGCAGACCTTCCTATGATCAGGCAGTTTATTTCCCGTTATGCAAGAACCCTGCGCCTGGAAAAAATAGATGAAAGAGAAATACAGAAAATGATGCTTGTATACCAGAAAGTATTTGCCGACAGCCGGCTGGACACGCTGACTGTATTCTGCAGCCCGACTGAAATTACAGCGTCACAGACAGACTGTGTATTTCATGCGATCGTAGTTGATAAAGAAGATTTATGCCATACAGATATCGAAATGGATGAAGGCAGATGTTCGGTAAAATGCATGCTGTACAATGATTACGATGTCTGCCACTGTCACCGGACACAGGAAGCAGAGCTGCGTGCCGGAATCCTGCTTCTTGGAAATGTAAAGCTGAGAAAATATTTAAAAGAAATCAGAGAGCGTTATAAAATCGTGGAACAGCAGATTCGGGCTGTTACAATCCCAAACTGCGGGAATATTCAAAACTGGGACAAAGAACTGACAGAACTGGATGTGGGGAAAAATGCCGTTTTCTGGATATGTCCTCTGCATACACAGATGCCGGATCAGGTAATGCGGGAAATTAAATCTAAGAACGCAAGATATCGCATTATAGGATTAAATGATGATTACGGCTGTTGCTTTAATGGATTTCTTACAGAAAAAACTGAGTAAAACAAGATGTCTGCAAACAATCGCACAACAATAACACAAGATATATTACATACACTCTTCGACAGTTTCTGCAATTGACATCTACTATCATGATAATTGTCCCGGGAATATTGCAGAAAGGAAATTTGAGGTATGTTTGAGCAGATTCTTGCGCAGGCAATGTCACACGTACAACTGATAACAGCTGTTCTGCTTTTGACGGCAGTGCTTTTACAATTCGTACATATCCTGCAGACAAGCCGGATTAACAGAAAGCTGAGCCGTGCAGGCCGATGGCTGCAGCGCTATCTGAACGCGGTACTGAGCGAAGATACGGATGATGAACCCGAGGAAGAACAGGCAGAAACCAGGCCGGAAATAAGAGTCAGAACAGGGGATGAAAAGGTGCAGCTTTCCGCTGCCGCTTCAAAGAGCCGTCAGGAAGAAGATATGCGGGTGTCACTCGCGCATAAAAAACTAAAAAAGGATGAAGAAATATTAGATACGGTCCTGCAAGAAATATTTGACTAAAATATGTCAAAAACTTACAAAAAAACTTGCAGATTAACTATTATTTTGTTAGAATGGTTAATAGTTACGATGCACAAGCATTCGAGAGAAAAACTGTGTACAACAATACAACAAGGAGATGTTAATATGAGCAAAATTACATTCGATTACTCAAAAGCAGCTGGATTTATCAGCGAAGAAGAAGCCGGGTACATGAGCAGGCTTACAAATGACGCAAAAGAGCTTCTTGTATCAAAAACCGGAGCCGGGAATGACTTTCTCGGATGGATTGACCTTCCGGTAGATTATGATAAGGAAGAGTTTGCCCGTATTCAGAAAGCAGCTGAAAAAATCCAGTCAGATTCCGAGGTGCTTTTGGTAATCGGCATCGGCGGTTCTTATCTGGGCGCACGGGCTGCGATTGAGTTTTTAAGACACGGATTTTACAATAACATTTCAAAAGATATGCGCAAGGCACCGGAAATCTACTATGCCGGCAACAGTATCAGCGGTTCTTATGTACAGGGACTGATTGATGTTATCGGCGACAGAGACTTTTCCGTAAATGTTATTTCAAAATCCGGAACAACTACAGAACCGGCCATTGCATTCCGTATCTTTAAAGAAATGCTCGAAAAGAAATATGGCAAAGAAGGCGCAGCAAAGAGAATCTACGCTACAACTGACAAGGCAAGGGGAGCATTAAAGAGCCTGGCAGACGAAGAAGGATATGAAACATTTGTAGTACCGGATGATGTAGGCGGACGTTTCTCTGTACTGACAGCAGTAGGCCTCCTTCCAATTGCAGCCAGCGGCGCTGATATTACAAAACTGATGGAAGGTGCGGCAGAAGGCAGAAAACTCGCACTGGAAAGCAAGTTTGAAGATAATGCAGCTTTACAGTATGCCGCTATCCGCAATATTCTGCACAGAAAAGGCAAAGCTGTGGAAGTGCTGGCAAATTATGAGCCAAGCCTTCATTATGTATCTGAATGGTGGAAACAGTTATACGGCGAATCCGAAGGCAAAGACCAGAAAGGCATTTTCCCTGCTTCCGTTGACCTTACAACAGATTTGCATTCTATGGGACAGTTTATTCAGGACGGTTCCAGAATTATGTTCGAAACCGTATTAAATGTAGAACAGCCTCGCTGCCGTGTCGAAATTAAGGAAGAGCCGGTGGATTTGGACGGACTGAATTATCTGGCAGGAAAAGATATGGATTTTGTCAATAAGAGTGCTATGAACGGAACGATTCTGGCACATACAGACGGAAGTGTTCCGAATCTGATGGTCCGTATTCCGGAGCAGAATGAGTTCTATCTTGGCGAACTGATTTACTTCTTTGAGTTTGCATGCGGTGTCAGCGGATATTTACTGGGTGTGAATCCGTTTAACCAGCCGGGTGTGGAAAGCTATAAGAAGAATATGTTTGCACTTTTGGGCAAGCCGGGTTATGAGGCTGAAAAGGAAGCATTGCTGAAGAGATTGTAATGAATTGTTAAGAAAATTTACGAATTTTTTTCAAAGGATTGATGGGGGACTGTCAATCCTTTTTTTTTGGGGGGATGGCGGCCCCTCGGACGCCGGGAGAGGGGAGCTGTCCGGTCTTCCTGCGGCTGCTCCAGAATGTTAAGAATCCCTAAGTATTCTGCATTTACGCTGTGGCTGCGGACGGACGCGGCACCTAGTTCGCCCTGGCTTACAGCCATAAGCTAAAGGTGCCGCTGCGGCTTCGCCGCCTGGTTGCCTTGCAGAATACTAAGGGATTCTAAACATTCTTCCAATGCCGCAGGAAGACCGGACAGCTCCCCTCTCCCGGCTGGTTTTTGGGAAAGTTTTACATGAAATATTCTAGTGTAGTGGCTGTCTGTAACTTTTAGATACCTTTGCTGTCACATGAAAAAATTTATTTGGGAATCGCTTCGCGATGGGATTTTTTTCCTGAATCACTCTCTTACAGTCTGAGAAGTAAATGCGCCAGCCTGTTTAAACTTTTACATCTGCTTCTTAAATATAACCAAAAAGTTACAAATTCATCACAGCGTCTCCCATTTTTCATGTAAAAACTACCAAAAACCAGCCGGGTGACGGGAAGATGCACTGGCTTCCAGCGACATTGGAGGAATGTTTAGAATCCCTTAGTATTCTGCAAGGCAACCAGGCGGCGAAGCCGCAGC
>CANDJC010000199.1 GCA_947384955.1 uncultured Eubacterium sp.
CTTACAGCTGCCAGTAACGCCAGGGCATCAGGCGCCGGTCCGTCCGCAGCCACAAACCCCGCGCAGAAAACTTAGAACTTCCTGCTTTTTGGAAGCGGAACATCAGAAGGAAAAAATTTCTCCATCCAGCGTCCGTCTATTCAGTAACTTCCCGCCATTCATCCATCTTCCCCTTCCCCCTGGCAAAACAGCCTCTATTTTTTCATCTTCCATCCCTCCAAAACCGGTCTTTTCTTAAATCCAGATATGAGAAAGAACTTTAAAACACACTGCATACAGGATATATTTACGATATAAATTCTTCAAACGGCAGAGAACCATAATATTCCAAAAATCCTTCCGCGCTGTCTCCCTGCAGCGATGTCGCGAAATACACCCCGTGATATCTGATATACAGCTGCGGAAAATCAAATTTTTTGATTCCGCCTGACGACTTTTTCGCTGCCTGCGTTAACGTAAATGTTTTCGTTTTTCCCGCGGGAATCGTCACTTTTTTTGCCTTCCAGCGGACCGGGCGCACCTCTTTCTCTTCTTGGGACAGTTCCTTATCCTTTTCATACTGAATCTGTGCCCTTCCGATATCTGCTCCCTCAATTACAATTTCCGTATCCGTATTGTTTTGATAGGTCACTGTCAGCTTCACTTTTCCGCCGGATATCTTTGCAGATTTTTTGACAGCTGAAAGCTTGAAAGGCGGAAGCACTTCTGTATCTATCTGTCCCGTTTCACTGCCTCGTTTGTAAGAAAGCGTCGTCTTTCCTTCTTTCTTCCCGCTTATCTGCCAGCCGTCTCCCTGATGCAGCTTTGTAACAGAAACGGTTTTCTTATCTGATGCCGTCACCGTTCCAGCCGCCCGCCTGTTATCCGAATTATAAATCGAAACGGTGCATTTCTCCGGCACCTTCACCGCATCAATTTTTTGCGGCTCCCTCTGCCAGAACGTATCCAGCGAGCTGCTTCCTGCATAAAAAGCGACACTGCTTTTTGCATGAACCGCCGTTCCCGCCGTCGGGGCCTGCCCGGCTGCCGATATGGCAAACACCGCGCTAAACACAATTGGTAATAACTTTTTTCTGAGCATAAACAAATCCTCCTTATGAATGTATGATAATAATAAGTCTGATTCAGGAGCTGGTACTGAATCGCTTTACGGAATGTATCATAGCTAAAAATTCTTGCCAGATTCTTTCACAAAAATGACAGTTTTGACATTTTTCAATATTACATATCCATCTGCGGCATTTTATGATAAAATCATACCCAGAAAGGCATCTCAGAGTGCTTTACAGATATAAAAAAAATCAGGAGGTCCGGACGATGATACAGGAAGCCATGTCCGCCAGAGAAGCCAGACAGTCCATTCTGATATTGGAAGACGACGAAGACCTGGCCGAAGGCATCAGCCTGTCTTTGCAGTGCAGTGAATATACCTTTTATTTATGCGGCACAGCCGCCCGGGCCAGAGAACTGCTTTCCCGGCAGCGCTTTGACCTGCTAATGATTGATATTAATCTTCCCGACGGAAACGGGCTGAAACTATGCCGCAGCATACGCAAAACCAGCCGCGTGCCGATTCTGCTGCTGACTGCAAAAGATATGGAACTGGACATCGTAAAGGGGCTTGAGAGCGGAGCAGACGACTATGTTACCAAGCCCTTCAGCCCAATGGTCCTGCGTGCAAGGGTACGCGCACTGCTGCGCAGAATTTCAGGCGATGAAAAAGCAGAATATAAAGACAGCGTATTTCAGTTTTATTTTGATACCATGAAATTTTACAAAAACGGGACGGATATCGAGCTAAGCAAGACGGAACAGCGGATTTTGTATATCCTCGTTATGAACGCCGGACAGATTATCACAAGAAAACGGCTGTTAGAATGGGTCTGGCCGGAAGGAACGGAATATGTGGAAGATAATGCTTTATCCGTTGGCATTCGCAGACTGCGGGATAAACTGGAGGATGCTTCCAAAAAGCCCGTTTATATACGGACTGTATACGGTAAAGGATATATGTGGGGAAAGCCGGGCGGCATCCCCTGATTCCAGGAAAGGAGTCCCCATGCACGATTTCTCATTTTTCCTGCTTCTGCTTTTTGGCTGCATAATATTTATCCTGGCCATACGCAGTCACTTTGAAAAGAAATACAGAAAAACATATCAGAACCTGCTGCAGATTTTAGACCGTGCAGCTTCAGGAAGCATTCAGAAAAACAGCTATGACGAATCCATCGATTCCGCCATTATTTCCCGCCTGAACCGTATCCTGCAGATTTCTTACATGCACAGGCAGCAGGCAGAAAAAGAACGGGACATGATAAAATCACTGATTTCCAATATTTCCCATCAGGTAAGAACCCCTCTTACCAATATCATGCTTTATACCGGACTGTTAAAAGAACAGCCATTAAGCCCGGATGCCGCATACTTAGCAGCCAGGCTGGAAAAACAGGCGGATAAGCTGGATTTTTTTATCAGAGAGCTTGTAAAATCCTCCTATGCGGAACAGGAAATGATTACCATTCATCCTGAAATGACCGATGCCGCCTGCCTGATTCAGACAGCTATGCAGACCGTCGAGCTTGCCGCCATTAAAAAAGAAATCCTCCTGGAAAATCATCCCCTGGCAGGACTTGCAGAAAGCTCAGAAGATTCGCAGGCTCTGTACTGTTATGCGGATAAGAAATGGACTGCCGAAGCCATATCCAATGTATTAGAAAACGCAGTCAAATATTCGCCCGAAAACTCTGTCATCCATATTAAGCCCATTCTTTATGAATCATTTCTCTGCATTCAGATTTCTGATGAAGGTATCGGTATCCGCGAGTCTGAACAGGGACTCGTTTTTGAACGTTTTTACCGCTCAGCAGATGTAAAGCATATCGCCGGATACGGCATCGGGCTTTATCTTGTCCGGGAAGTGCTGTCAAAGCAGGGCGGCTATGCAAAAATCAAATCCAGTCACGGGGCGGGCACCTGTGTCCAGTTATTTTTATCACGCTTTGCTGCTTCCCTGCCAGACTAAATATTTCTGACAGACTTTTACAGCCTTATGCAAGACACAGAAATCTGTCAGACTTTTCGCTGTCTTATGCTGAACTCAGAAATCTGCCAGTTTTTCTGCTGTCTTATGCAAGGCACAGGAATCTGCCAGTTTTCTTACAGTCCTATGCTGAACTCAGGAATCTGTCGGATATGTCAGATTTCAGAAAGATTTCAGAAAGATTCTTCTGTTACGATACCCTCCAGCAGAGTCTGCGCAGACCATTGCTAAAATAAACAAGGAAGGTGTACCTATGAACATTCTGCAAACTGAAAACCTGAAAAAATACTATGGCACAGGCGATACTCAGGTAAAAGCATTAGACGGCATCAGCCTTTGTGCAGGAGCCGGTGAATTTCTGGCCATTGTCGGGACATCCGGCAGCGGCAAATCCACGCTGCTGCACATGTTAGGCGGACTTGATGTTCCCACCAGCGGAAAAGTCACCGTGGACGGCAGTGACCTTTCCAAAATGAAACCAGACGAGCTGACCATTTTCCGGCGCAGAAACATTGGATTTGTATTTCAGAATTATAATCTGCTGCCCCTGATGAATATATGGGAAAATATCGTGCTGCCTCTTAAATTAGACGGCATCCGCCCGGATACGCAGTTTATTAACGGACTGCTTTCTTTTTTAGGACTTGCCTCCAAAAAACATGCCATGCCGCACCAGCTGTCCGGCGGGCAGCAGCAGCGTGCCGCACTTGCAAGAGCCCTGGCACCCAGGCCGGCGATTATTCTTGCCGATGAGCCAACCGGAAATTTAGACAGCCGCACCGGGCAGGACGTCATCGGTCTCATCCGCACAAGCAGCGAAAAAATGTCACAGACGGTCGTAATGATTACACACAACGAAGAAATTGCACAAATGGCGGGCCGCATTATACGGATTGAGGACGGCAGAATATGCGGCGAAGACAGCGCAGCCTGTAAAACTGGCAGAATATCTGATTTAGGAGGGAACGGTTTCTATGAAGGTAAATAACCGGCAGGCGGTCAGGGAGACTGCATGGACCATTTATAAAGCGGAGAAAAAACGAAACCTTTTATCTGTATCTGCTATCTGCATGGCTTCATTTCTGATTACGGTCATGGCAGCTCTTGGCTCCAGTTACTGGAACACACTCACACAGCGCCAGATGCGCATGCAGGGAATCGATTATGATATTGAATTAGGCGAGCCGGAAGCAGACCAGGCGAAAGCAGTGCGTGCCATGGAAAAAGTGAAATACGCCGGACTCACCGTAGCCTGCGCGGCTGTTTCCCAGTACAAAGACCAGGCCGTTGATTATGCAAAATTGTACTGGGCCGATGAAATCTGCTGGGAAAATCAGATTGTCCCGGCACTTGAAACATATCACGGCCATTATCCGGTTAAGAAAAATGAACTCATGCTCAGTGAAACACTGCTGCACGCCATGCATATAAAACAGATTCAGACCGGCATGAAGCTGCCTCTTTCCTATTCGGTTATGGCGCAGCACGATACCGACACGCCGCTGCATCAGGAATTTGTTTTAAGCGGCTGGTATCAGGATTACAGCGGTACCCAAAAAGGCTATGTATCCAAAGCGTTTTATGATTCCACGGGCGTACAGCAGACAGACTTCGGCCTTGGCTCGCTTAAAATATCGCTGGTAAATCCATTATACTCCGCAGAAGACATTGCCGATATCAATCAGGCAGCCGGCATCAAAGATACCCAGCATATTACGGCTGATGATTATGCCATCCCTCATTTCTGCCAGGTCATGCTCACACTGGCGGGACTGTTTTTGATGATTCTTATAAGCGCATACCTTTTTATTTATAATACAATGTACATTTCTATTTCCAGAAACATCCGCTGCTACGGCCAGCTGAAAACCATCGGCATGACAAGCGTGCAGCTAAAAAGCATCGTATACCGCCAGGCATTTTACAATGCTGCCGCCGGCATACTGTCAGGGCTTGCGCTGGCTGTGCTGGTATCGAAAACCGCGGTTCCGAAAATCCTTCTTATGGTAAACGGTGCCAGCGATGAATCTTTGATTGCCCCCATCCAGCCATGGGTATATCTGGCGGCCGGCCTGTTTTGTCTGTTTGTAAATTTTACAAGCTGCGCAAAGCCTGCAAAAATAGCCGGAAGCTGCTCTCCTGTCGAAGCCATGCGCTTTCTTTCAGGAACCGCCCGCGCTTTCAGGGCAGACACCGGGCTTACGGCTTGTAATGCCCTCCACCGCTTAGATAAAGATAAAACCGCTGCCTGCCCGCAATGTGCTCCCGCCACAGCCGCCAGTTCTCCGGTTCCAGACTCCTGCGACAGCCGCAAGACCACAGACGAACTGATTTTCCGTGCATCTGACACAGGAAACCGTCTGCCGCACAGCCGCCGGAAAGCTCCCCTGCCTGCTATGGCGGCCCAAAACATATTCCGCGATAAAAAACAGTCCGCTGTCATTATTCTTTCATTTATCACAGCTCTGTCTGTTTTCTTTACTGTAAATGTGGCGGTTTTAGGCAATAATGCAAAGCATATCTTAAATACGGCCGGTACGTATGACATTCAGTTTATTAACCAGACGATGCTGAAAAAGCAAAAACAGATATTTACAAAAGAAAAAATAGAAGCGCTCAAAGCCATAGAAGGCGTAAAAACAGTCCGCCAGGTTACCTCCGCAATCGCAGACATCCCTTACCAGGAAGATGTGTTCGGAGAATTTTACCGCGCTTTTTACGCATCCAGATACAGCCCCGGCAATTATGAGGACGATATGGCTAAATATAAGTCCAACGCAGACCCTTCCTGGTCACAGACTTTTTTCGGAACAAGGCTTGCAGGAATTGACGAGGCGGGATTTGAACGCTTAAATGAAAGTATCGGAAACATATTAAATAAGGAAGCTTTTGAAAACGGCAAAACAGCCGTTGCATTAGAAATGCCGTTTGCACCCGGAAGTTTTCACATGGCGGGAAAGACCGTACGCTTTCTTACGCCGGAAGGACTCTTTCCAGACAAAGAATACAGCCTTCAGATTGCGGCTGTAAGCCGGGAAACCATAAACTATTTTGCCGGCGGATGTACTCCGTTTCTTGTTGTCAGCGAATCGTTTCTGCAAAAAATTCTGGGAGAAACCTATACCGAACTCATTGAAATTGATTACAGAGAGCCTTATTCACTGGAAACCGAAGAAGCGGTCAAAGCGGTCTTTGCAGACGAAAAGAACGTTACTTTCACATCAAAATACGACCGGTATCTGTCCATGCTCGATACGGAATCAAAAATGAAGCTATTAGGTTACAGCATCGGATTTATGACCGCTGTGCTTGCCTTCCTGAATTATATCAACATGACAGCGGCTTCTGTTCAAAACCGCCAGATGGAATTTGCTATTTTAGAAAGCATCGGCATGACAAAAAAGCAGCTGTATGCCATGCTCTGTATCGAAGGTGCCGGATACGGTATCCTTTCTGCAGCATGCTCCCTGTTTACGGGCACTGCTGTCAGCTATGCGCTTTTTGACGGGCTGACTGCTTACAGCCTTCCGTTTACAATACCGCTGGAGAGCACGCTGGTTATGTATGCGGCTGCGGCGGTTTTATGTACAGCGGCTCCGGCGGTCATTTTCAGACTGTCGCAGAATGATGGACTGTCTTTGACAGAGCGGCTGGTGAAATTTAGGGAATAAAAGCAGGGGGCGAATGTGTTATGGCCTCTCGGACGCCGGGTGGCGGGAAGATGCACCGGCTTCCGGCTCCGGCTCCGGAAT
>CANDJC010000200.1 GCA_947384955.1 uncultured Eubacterium sp.
TGCGCAGAAAACTTAGAACTTCCTGCTTTTTGGAAGCGGAGTATCCGAAGGAAAAAATTTCTCCGCCCGGCGTCCCTCCAGAAACAACGCATAACTATCAATTATCCATCACCCTGCCCAGCTGTCTGTCCTAAGTTATAACATTCATTCCGCCACAGCAAATCAAAACTCCGCCAGAACTGTAATTCAATCTCTCCCCCGAAAGCCCCCTCCAGAATCCCCCAAATTTATGAAAAGACAGTAAAAATAAAAATTTAGAATTGTCTTTTCAGTTCCATTGTCGTATAATGTAGAATGTTTTCAGACACCAATTCATATTTTAATCAGCAGGAAATAGGAACATTTTCCATATTTAAAACATGGCCGCTGCCCCCGCAGCGCCAAATATAAGAAAAATGGGTGAGAATATGAGTAAAGAAACCTTATACAAACTAGGAATCGATATCGGTTCTACAACTGTAAAAGTCGCAGTTTTAGATGAATCTGACTCTCTGCTGTATGCGGACTACAAACGCCACTACGCAAACATCCGCGAAACATTAAACAGCCTTTTAGAGCAGGCATATGAAAAACTTGGTAATATAACAATTGCCCCGGTCATCACCGGCTCCGGCGGACTGACGCTGGCAAAACACTTAGAAATCCCATTCGTACAGGAAGTCATTTCAGTCGCTTCCGCCTTAGAGCTTCATGCGCCAAAGACCGACGCTGCCATAGAATTAGGCGGCGAAGATGCCAAAATCATATACTTCGAAGGCAGTAATGCAGAACAGCGCATGAACGGAATCTGCGCCGGAGGCACGGGTTCTTTTATCGACCAGATGGCCTCTCTGCTTCAGACAGATGCCATCGGCCTGAATGAATATGCAAAAAATTACCAGGAAATTTATCCGATTGCCGCCCGCTGCGGCGTATTTGCCAAAACGGATATCCAGCCGTTAATCAATGAAGGCGCCACAAGGGAAGACCTTTCTGCCTCCATCTTTCAGGCAGTCGTAAACCAGACTATCAGCGGACTGGCATGCGGCAAGCCAATCCGGGGCCATGTGGCGTTTTTAGGAGGCCCTCTGCATTTCTTATCCGAATTAAGAGAAGCATTTATCCGTACCCTGAAGCTGGATGAGGAGCATACCATTATCCCTGACAATTCACACTTATTTGCTGCCATCGGCTCTGCATTAAACTGTAAAGAAGAAAATGCCGTCGCGCTCAAAGAAGTGCTTGCAAAGCTTTCCAGCGATATTCATATGGAATTTGAGGTTGAGCGCATGGAGCCGCTGTTTGCATCTAAGGCCGATTATGAAGCCTTTTTAAAGGAGCACAGCAATAACAAAGTCACCACAAAAAATCTTGCAGACTATGAAGGTGACTGCTACCTTGGCATTGATGCAGGCTCTACCACTACGAAAACCGCATTAATCGGCGAAGACGGCTCTTTATTGTATTCCTTTTATGACAGCAATAACGGGAGCCCGCTTGCTGCCTGCATCCGCTCGCTCAAAGAAATCTATGCAAAGCTGCCGCAAACTGCGCGTATTGTCCATGCATGCTCCACCGGATACGGAGAAGCGCTGATAAAAGCGGCGCTGATGCTGGATGACGGCGAAGTAGAAACCATTGCCCACTACTATGCAGCCGCCTTTTTTGAACCGCAGACAGACTGCATTCTGGATATCGGCGGCCAGGACATGAAATGCATTAAAATCAAAAACCAGACCGTAGACAGCGTACAGCTGAATGAAGCCTGCTCTTCGGGGTGCGGTTCTTTTATCGAAACTTTTGCAAAATCGTTAAATTACTCTGTGGAAGATTTTGCAAAAGAAGCCCTATTTGCCAAAAATCCGATTGACCTTGGCACACGCTGTACGGTATTTATGAATTCCAAGGTCAAGCAGGCACAAAAAGAAGGCGCCTCCGTAGCCGATATCTCTGCCGGACTTGCGTATTCTGTCATTAAAAACGCACTGTTTAAAGTCATAAAGCTGACCGATGCCGCCAGCCTTGGCAGCAGAGTCGTGGTACAGGGCGGTACGTTTTATAACGACGCCATCTTAAGGAGTTTTGAAAAAATCTCAGGCGTCCATGCGGTAAGGCCCGATATCGCCGGAATTATGGGCGCTTTCGGCGCTGCTTTAATTGCTAGAGAGCGCCATGAAAGCGGCAGGCCGTCTTCGATGCTTTCGATAGAAGAAATAAACGCCCTGACCTTTGATACAAAACTGGCCAGATGCCAGCAGTGTACAAACCACTGTCTGTTAACCATCAACCTGTTTTCCGGCGGCAGACGCTATATTACCGGCAACCGGTGCGAGCGCGGCCTTGGGAAAACAGCGCCAAAGCAGCGCACGGCGAATCTGTATGCTTACAAAGCAAAACACATATTTGATTATGAGCCGCTTTCCGAAGAAGACGGCATCCGCGGAACGGTCGGCATTCCAAGAGTTTTAAATATGTACGAAAACTATCCGTTCTGGGCGGTATTGTTCAAGAAACTGCATTTTCGTACCATTCTCTCCCCGCAGTCTGCAAGGTGGGTTTATGAAATGGGCATTGACAGCATTCCGAGCGAATCCGAATGCTATCCAGCCAAACTGGTGCACGGACATATTGCATGGCTGATAGAGCAGCAGCCGGATTTTATCTTTTATCCGTGTATCCCGTTTGAGAGGGATGAGTTCCCGGAAGCAAACAATCATTATAACTGTCCGATTGTGACTTCTTATGCCGAAAATATTAAAAATAATGTGGATGAAATTACAAAAGGGGAAATGCTGTTTTTAAACCCGTTCATTTCCTTTAAAAATATAGACACGGTAAAGCGGGGAGTCATTCAGGCATTGTGCGCGCGTTTTCATATTATAGAAGATGAAGTGCTCGATGCTGTAGATATTGCCTGGGCAGAGCTTCAAAACGCACGCCGGGAAATACAAAAGCAGGGCGAAGAAGTCATTGCTTATTTAAATGCCACCGGAAAACGCGGCATCGTCCTGGCGGGACGCCCGTACCATGCAGACCCGGAAATTAACCACGGCATACCGGAGCTGATTGCTTCTTATGGATTTGCCGTCCTGACCGAAGACTCTGTTTCGCACTTAAAACAGCCGGAGCGCCCGCTGATTGTCATGGACCAGTGGATGTACCACTCCCGCCTGTACGCAGCGGCGGAATTTGTAAAAACAACGGACAACCTGGACTTAATCCAGCTAAACTCCTTTGGATGCGGACTGGATGCGATTACGACCGACTGTGTCAGTGATATTTTAACCAATTCCGGCAAAATATATACCTGCCTGAAAATCGACGAAGTCAGCAACTTAGGCGCCGCAAGAATCCGCATCCGTTCCCTGTTAGCCGCCATCCGCGTCCGGGAAAAGAAAAAAGAGCCGCGCAGCATTGTTCCGGCAAGCTTTGAACGCACCGTATTTACAGAAGAAATGCGTAAAAACTACACGATTCTGTGTCCGCAGATGTCGCCGATACATTTTGAACTGCTGGAGCCCGCATTTGTTACCGCCGGATATCATATCGTCGTTTTAGATAATGACAACCGTTCCGCGGTCAATACCGGGCTGAAATATGTAAATAACGACGCCTGCTATCCGTCTTTAATGGTCGTAGGCCAGATTATGGACGCAGTTACTTCCGGGAAATACGATATGAGCCGGACCGCCATTTTAATCTCACAGACCGGAGGCGGCTGCCGTGCTTCCAACTATATCGGATTTATCCGCCGTGCCCTGGAAAAAGCCGGATACAAGGATGTGCCGGTCATTTCCATTAACCTAAGCGGCCTTGAGAAAAACCCGGGCTTTGTGCTGACCCCCGCCCTTTTGCAGCATGGACTGTATGCACTCGAATTCGGCGATATTTTCATGCGCTGCCTTTATGCGACAAGGCCGTATGAAGCAGTACCGGGTTCCGCAAATCAGCTGCACGAAAAGTGGAAGCAGCGCGTCATCGAATTTGTATCGCAGCCAAAGCTCCTGTCGCACCGCAGATATAAGGCGCTGTGCCGGGAAATCATACGCGATTTTGACAATCTTCCAAGAACCGATGTCAAAAAACCGCGCGTAGGGATTGTCGGCGAGATTTTAGTAAAATTCCTGCCTTCTGCCAACAATTACCTCGTGGAACTGTTAGAATCCGAAGGCGCTGAAGCTGTCGTGCCGGATTTAATGGACTTTCTGCTCTATACATTTTATAACCAGAAATTTAAAACCGAAATGCTGCAGGCTCCAAAAAAGAACGTGTATATTGCAAAGCTCGGCATCTGGTTTTTAGAATGGCTTCGCAGCGCCGCAAGAAAGGAATTTGAAAAGAGCCGGCATTTTGAACCGCCTGCAAAAATTCATACATTAGCAGAATACGCCGCACCAATTGTATCGGAAGGAAACCAGACCGGGGAAGGATGGTTCTTAACCGGGGAAATGTTAGAGCTGATTCACTCCGGCACAAACAACATCGTATGCACACAGCCGTTTGGCTGCCTCCCGAATCATATCGTCGGCAAAGGTGTTATCAAAGAACTGCGGCACCGCTATCCGCTTTCAAATATCGTAGCGATTGATTATGACCCGGGTGCCAGCGAGGTAAATCAGCTGAACCGGATTAAGCTGATGCTGTCTGCCGCACAGAAAAATCTGGCAAAAGAAGCTATTCAGCAGACGGATGCCGGGTGATTGCGATATCCTGTACAGATATTAAAACGGGGAGTGTCGGGATTTTCTGTCATTATTCATAAAGTGTCTGATTCCTGAGATTGTATATGAAAGCTTACACAGAAAATCTGACATCTTTAACAGTTCCGGGAACGATTAGCGTTTCCGGAACTGTTTGTGTATATCTCTGGGATTCTTTATGACAATCCTTTACAGATACATAACAGTTCGGACTGAGGGGGGGACATTTTGGCCTCGCGGACGCCGGGAGAGGGAATTTGCACCATCTTCCTGCGGCTGCTCCAGAATGTTAAGAATCCCTAAGCATTCTGCTTCTACGCTGTGGCCCCGGACGGGACGCGGCACCTATTCGCCCTGGCTTCCTGCCAGCAGCTACCGGTGCCGCTGCGGCTTCGCCGCCTGGTTATCGGGCAGAAAGCTAAGGGATTCTAAACATTCTTCCGATGCCGCAGGAAGATGGTGCAAATTCCCTCTCCCGGCTGTTTTTTGGCTGGCGTTACATGAGATATTTCGGGTGCTGTACTGCGTTAACTTAGCTGAACCGGATTATAGAACGGGGCCGGGAGAAATCTGCTTAACGCAAGCATTATGTTTATCTAGTACACCGTAAAATAAATAACTGGTTATATTGCGCCGGATAAATCTTTGAGAGTTCATGGCAAAAAAGCGAGGGTGTACCGGGGTACATTGAGTTTATTACCATGTGCTCTCGGAGATTTAGACAAGCAGGATGACCAGTTATTTTACGGTGTACTAGAGCGTGTTTGAAAATTCCTTGTAGTTGTACAATTTGCCCCAAAATATATCATATTTTGAAATATAATACCGTTTTCCAGTTCAATTTTGATACAAAACTGGACAAAAACAGACTGTTTTTCTTATAATTAATTAGAACTACAAACAGTGAATCATGCAATATTTAATTTTCAAACACGCTCTAGTAAATCACTGTCCGAAAACTCATTTGACTGCTTTTGTTGTTTCTTTTTTAGCCGTTATTTTGCTGTTTACATGGGCATAACTCTCCATTTACAACATTGATATCTGTTAAATTTTTTTGGGGAGGTATCATGCGTGTTCCGTATGGTTTGTACGTATTGTAGCATCACATACTGCAGTATGGTATATAGCGTTCTCAAAGTGTGTGGATGGAACACGCTTTGCCACGCAGCAAGTTCTTAGCCTGACCCGCATTTGTGATTTTGCATAAATACTTTGCAAAAAACTGCATGTTTATGTTTCTTCTACACCAGTTTACAGCTTTTCGAATTTTGATATATTTTTATAATAATCAATACTGTATCTCGTATATATTCGCTTCTTTATAATCTGTATCTTGTATTAAAATCAAAAATTTGCAAACTGGTGTTTCTTCTATAAATATGTGAATTTCCAAAAGTGTAAAAAATCAAATTATTGTGCACAATTACCTGTTTTTAGACTTGTGAGTCAAGTTAAAAACAAGCTGCGTGGTATCCGCTCCTGGCTTCTTCCCTCCGAGCACAGCAAGCTGCGGGAAATCAGACCCATGATGAATTGATTTACAGGGTTTTGAGATATTCCGAGTTAATGGAAAATCTTAAACAAATATATATATCAATGGATAAAAATGCTGCCTGCGTTAAGCTGATTTCTGCCAAACCCGCTTTACAAGCCGATTCAGTTAAATCAATACAAACGGGGGTGCTGCACCATATGCATTAACCTAACTGAAGCCAGCTTATATAGCGAGTTTATAGCGATTTTAGCAGGAATCTGCCTCATTCAGCTATCTTTTTTATCTATTGATTTATATTTGGTTTCATTGTTTTGCAAAATTCCAGGCAAACAGAAAAGCTGAAAGCCCTTAATTTATCGGCATTCTGGAAAAGTTAGTGCAAACGGGGTACTGCACTGATGCTTTCCAGCTACAGTTTACAGTCTCCCAGCCATACATAAAATACAGCATGACGTCTGCCGTTTTTCATGTAAACCCAGCCAAAACCAGCCGGGTGACGGGAAGATGCACCGGCTTTCTGGGACATTGGAGGAATGTTTAGAATCCCTTAGCTTTCTGCCGCAATAACCAGGCG
>CANDJC010000201.1 GCA_947384955.1 uncultured Eubacterium sp.
CCACAGCGTAAATGCAGAATGCTTAGGGATTCTTAACATTCTGGAGCAGCCGCAGGAAGACCGTGCAAATCCCCTCTCCCGGCGTCCGAGGGGCCAAAATCCCCCTCCCCCCCGGAACCATTCCCTTTTAATTCTTAAATGAAATTAAAATTTTTGTCATCCGCACACCCATTCGTCAGATATCTAACTCTGCTCATCAAAATTTACAGTTGTCTGATAAATAGCTTTTGACGGCTGCAGATAAGAATTACTGCCTTTGCTGTATTCAAAATCTTCCCATTTTAAGAGATAAACCGTTACCTGAGAAACGTCTCTGCCATAAACGGCTCTCTTATGAAAATCGCTTCCATGGTAATCCAGCGGTTTTCCGTCTGCGTCCCAGATAGTAATGATATAATCATACCACTGTTCCCCTTCTGGCAGAATCGGCACGCCGTACATTTCGTATTTAGTTCTGACTACTTTTTCTATTCCAAAGCCCTGTTCATTTGTATCATTGATAGTTACCTCCTGTTTACTGTCCGATGTAAGTTCAGGCTTAAGGCGGAATTTCCAGTTTCCTTTGTAATGTACGATGTCATGGTCTGTAAGGGTGACTTCTTCATTTGTTTCCGGCAGACGGGCAGTGCTTGTTTTGCCGGTCGTCAGCATCTGATTAAAATCTGTAAAAGTTATTTCACAGGCAGTATATTTTGTAAGGTCCAGTTTCTGGGAGCAAAACTGTATCATTCCTTTAAAAGTATGTGCGTCCGTGTATTCGCCTTCCGCCTGGTATGCCAGATAGGTTCCGGATACATCGTTAAATTCTTCTGCGCTGCCGTCTGGTTTATACATGGTTACCCAGCCTGTAAAACCCAGCAGGTCCGGGGCGTATAGATTTGATGCAAATTCTTTTTCGTTTTCTGCAAGTATGGCCAGATAAATCGCATTGGAGTCATAGGATACTTCTGAAAGTGTGAGTGTGATGCCGCCGGATTTTTTTGTATAAATCTCAGTATCTGTGGAGTGAGCAGTGTCTGCGGCATCTGCGGTTTCTTCGGAATGTCCGGTATCCTCAGCAGAAGTATCTTTTTTTGCATATTCAGTATCTGCATGTTCACCGGAATGCTCAGCGGTGTTTTTTTCAACGGCGTTTTTTTCAGTGGTGTTTTTTTCAGCGGCGTTTTTTTCAGCAGACGGTTTTGCAGGAAGCCTGACTGAATTTTTGCTGTAGTCTCCCGGATAGGATACTTTTTCCTCCAGGCTGCTGAAAATATGGCCGATGAGCGGCAGCTGGGCCGCAAGAGCCGGATTTTTTACACAGTAAATCATGGCAAGCAGCAGGGCTGCGGCAGCTGCACTGCATTTTAAAGCAAGAGGAAGATGCTTTTTTTGAGCGGGGTTTCTTTCTCTGATTTGCTGATAGGCATCGTTCAGCTTTTGGTCCAGGATTTCCGGTTCCGGTATTTTTGCTGAGAGATTTTCCTTTATTCTAAATTCAAGTTCACAGTCTGTATTTTTTTGTTCCATCAGGCTTGCTCCTTTCTTTGAATCTGTCTGCGCAGCTGTTCTTTTCCGCGGTGGATGCGGCTGCGGACAGTGTTTTCGTTGATGTCAAGTATTTTGCTGATTTCTCTGGCTGTATAGCCTTCTGCGTAATAGAGCTGGAAGATGGGTCTGTCGTCTTTATGCAGCATGGAAAGCAGGGAAAAGAAGTCGTTCTCTTCTGGATAAGAGTCGTAGTATTTTTCTTCCGCGATTTCGGTTCCTGTGAGCATCCGTTTCTGGCTGTTATATAACTGGCTGCAGTTATTAATCAGAATGCGGATAAGCCAGGTTTTAAAATAAGCAGGTTTTTTCAATTCCCCGATATGCTCGTAAGCGTTTAGCACAGTCTGCTGCATTACGTCCGCTACATCATCTTCGTTTGAAAAGAATCCATAGGCGACTTTTAACATAGACTGTCTGTGTTCTTCCATCAGCATGATAAAGCTCTCTGCATCTTTTTGCATTGCGCGCTTAATCCGTGTTTCCATAATTATGTACCTCTTTTTTGTTCCACGCTGGCGTGTTTTGTTTTTCAGTAATTACATACATTAGATAGCGGAAGGGTTCGTTTTGTTGCATAGACAGTTCAATTATTGCTCCGTGTAAGGCAAAATTTCGGAAGTATTTTTCCGCAAGAAGAGATATAATAATAAAATCATTCAGGCAGGCATTTACATTCAGCCTGTCATTTTTCATTTTCTTATATTATAATAAGGAAGAAACTATTACAGGCATCGGTTTATCGTTCCGGCGATAGCAGAAAGAAAACAGGAGAATATACAATGCAGTTATTTAATGATGGATGGGAATTTTGCAGACAGCCGCTGCATACGGATTATAATCAGATGGAGCGCACAAAGGACAGCTTCCTGCCAGTCGGAATTCCGCATGACTGGCTGATTTGCCAGACTTATGACTTGTATGAAGACGGTACGGGATGGTACCGGAAGATTTTTTCGTGGAAGAAATCGGAAAAAGAAAAGGTATTTCTGCGGTTTGACGGCATTTATATGGACAGCCGTATTTATGTAAACGGCGCTCTGGCGGGAGAATGGAAATACGGGTACTCTTCATTTGAAAAAGAGATTACAGATTTTTTAACCGACGGGGAAAATGACCTGCGGGTATCTGTAGATTTTCAGGCGCCAAACAGCAGGTGGTACAGCGGGGCTGGGATTTACCGCAATGTCTGGATAAAAACAGTGCCGAAGCAGCATCTCGTTTCGGACGGGATTTATTTTACGGCAGAGCCTGGCGCGGACGGATGCTGGGATGTGAAAATATGCACGGAGATAGAGACGGGAATATGCGCGGAAACCAGGACGGGATTTTGTCATGAACAGCAGGAAGGCATGGACGGACTGGTTTTGGAATATGCGTGGAGAGAAAAAGGCGGGAATGAATTCATGCTGGCTGACGGACAGAGCACACAGGTTTTAGAAGGTTCAAGGCTGCTTGTTACATTCCGTACAAATATCAGCCATCCGCGTATCTGGGATGTGGAGCATCCGTACTGTTATGAACTGTGGGTGACGCTGAAAAAAGACGGAATACAGCTGCAGAAGGAGACGCAGACCGTCGGGTTTCGGACAATTGCGTTTGAGCCGCAGACCGGATTTTTATTAAACGGGCGGAAAGTAAAGCTGAACGGCGTGTGCGAGCACCATGACCTGGGATGCCTGGGAGCGGCGTTTCATAAAAAGGCGATGAAAAGAAAGTTTGCGCTGTTAAAGGAAATGGGCGTGAATGCAGTGCGTATTGCCCATAATATGCCGGCGCCGGAAGTGATGGAGCTGTCTGATGAAATGGGGATTCTGATTGTATCGGAAGCATTTGATATGTGGGAATCGGCAAAAAATCCGTATGATTATGCCCGCTTTTTTAAGGAGTGGTATCAGAAGGATGTAAAAAGCTGGGTGCGAAGGGACCGGAATCATCCGAGCCTTATCATGTGGAGCATCGGCAATGAGATTTATGATACGCATGTCGGGGAGCAGGGGCAGAAATGGTGCCGGATTCTGATGCAGGAGGTAAGAAAGCATGACCCGGACGAACATGCTGCGGTTACGATTGCTTCGAATTATATGCCTTGGGAGAATGCGCAGAAATGCGCGGATATTGTGAAAAATGCCGGATATAATTATGGTGAGAAATACTACGCGCAGCATCACAGGGAGCATCCTGACTGGGTCATTTACGGCAGTGAGACAGCATCCGTGGTACAAAGCCGGGGCATTTATCATTTTCCGTACAGCCAGTCTGTGCTTACCGACGTGGATGAACAGTGCTCCGCGCTCGGCAATTCCACAACGAGCTGGGGCGCGAAATCGCCGGAAGCATGTATTCTTGCAGAAGCCGGGCACCCGTATTCCTGCGGGCAGTTTATCTGGACCGGGTTTGATTTTATCGGAGAGCCGACGCCTTATCATACGCGCAGTTCTTATTTCGGACAGGCAGACACGGCGGGATTTCCGAAGGATTCATACTATATTTATCAGGCGGCATGGACGGATTATAAAGAAAAGCCGATGGTGCACCTGTTTCCATACTGGGATTTTAACGAAGGCCAGCTGATTGATGTCAGAGCCTGTACGAATGCTCCGGCTGTGGAGCTTTTTGTAAACGGCAAAAGCCAGGGCATTCACTGGACAGACCATGCGCACGGGAAAAATCTGACCGGGCACTGGCAGATACCTTATGAGCCGGGGGAAATCAGCGCGGTGGCAATGGAACCGTTAGAGAAGAAAGTGTTAGAAGCCAGTAAAGCGGCTGCGGAGCCGTCACAGGAAGAGTCTGCGGGAAACAGCACAGCGGGTGCCGGATTAGTCCGAAGGGAAGCTTTAGAATCCAGCGTGGCGGCTGTGGAGCAGTTATCGGGCAAGACGGAAGAAATCAGCGCAGCTGCCAGAGAAGAATTCCGCATTCTGGCAAAAGACAGCAGGCATTCTTTCGGCGAGGCGGCAGTTATCTGTCTTACAGCATCGGAAGCATTTTTATATGCAGACGGGGAGGATCTGCTGTTTGTGGAAATTTCGATGTTAGACCGGGAAGGCCGTCCGGTAGAAAATGCAGGAAACAGAGTATGCGTCACAGCGGAAGGGGCCGGATTTTTTATAGGCACGGACAATGGGGACAGCACCGATACCGACGGATATCAGGACTGTTCCAGACGGCTGTTCAGCGGGAAGCTGCTTGCGGTATTCCGGGCAGGCACGGTTCCGGGCACGCTTCATATCAAAGCGGTTTCCAGCGGGTTGGAGGATGCGTATCTGGATATTCCGGTTATAGAAGCTCCGGTCCGTTCCGGCATCAGCGCACTTGCCTGGCTCCCGGCAGCCCGCCTGGCAGAATACCGGAAGCCGCGGACAGGCTGTCTGGATAAAACGGCTGAACCAGAGGAGAAACCAGGTGAAAAAGAATGTGCGCCGAATCTGGATAAATCAGCCGCAGAGCCAGAGGATATCCCGGTACGCAGCATACGCCTTGCTGTGAGCGGAGGACTTCAGCTTGACCCGGAACATCCAGAGGCAGAAATCACAGCACAGATTTGTCCGCCGGATGCGTCTGACCGGGAAGTTATCTGGAATATCGTGGACGATGCCGGAATACCGGTAAACACAGCAAAGTTTTCCTGCCAGGATACGTGCGGCTGTTTTCCGGGAGAAGAAAGTCTAAAAGAAAGCAAAAAAACAGGCAGTGACCCGGCCGTGCCGGAAACAGGCAGCCGGCCGTGCCATAAAGTGCGCATTCAGGCAGTCAGCGACGGCAGCTTTCATGTCCGCTGCATGTCCAGGAGCGGCACAGAGAAAATCCGCGTAATTTCATCGCTCGGATTTACGGTACAGGGATTTGGGAAGGCTTACCGGAATCCGTATGAATTTGTCAGCGCCGGACAGTACGATTACAGCCAGGGTGAAATCGGCAACGGCAATGAACACGGAATTGCAACGGCAAGAGACGGCGAGAGCCAGATTGGATTCCGGGGGCTGGACTTTGGCGCTTACGGTTCAGACAGGATTACGATTCCGGTGTTTGCACTGACGGATGAACGGTATGAAATCCAGATTTATGAGGGAATGCCGAATGAGGGCGGGACATGTCTCGGGACCTTTGATTACCAGAAGCCGAAACTCTGGAATGTGTATCAGGAAGAATCTTACAGCCTTCCGAAACGGCTGCGGGGAATTACGGATTTGTGTTTTGTGCTGCATAAAAAAGTGCATATCAAGGGCTTTTCCTTCCAGAAATATAACCGGGCATGGCAGAAGCTTCAGGCAGGAGAATGCGATTCCGTTTACGGAGACAGCTTTACGAAAGACGGCATGGCGGTGCGCGGCATCGGAAACAATGTCACGCTGACCTTTGAGCATCTGGAATTTGGAGAGGCCGGGGCAGTGCAGATTCTGCTCTGCGGGAAAACGGATTTGGATAAAAATGCGGTGATTTTAAAATATTCGGACGGGGAGACAGAAGACAGCCAGCTGCTGGAATTTCAGAAGGGCAGCGGGGTGCAGAGCTTTCCGTTACGCCGTATCTGCGGCACACAGACAGTCCGTTTTGTCTTTCTGCCGGGGTGCAGCTTTGATTTTGAGTGGGTGCAGTTTCAGGGGGATGACCGTGGGCAGTGACATGATATTCATACCGCCATTATCATAAGATTTTGTCCATTCAGCAAAGTATTTACCGATTTTCGTTCATATCAGCCGCGCAGTAACTGACGGATGTTCAGCTGCTGCACGGCTTTTTTTAAAACTATATAGAATATAAAGAAAAATTGTGTTATAGTTATTTAAGGAAGTACAGCAGGAGGGACATTATGGCATTGGCTTTGATGGATTTGGAAACTTTAGAAATGGCAAAGAAGCGTGACCATAAAATTATGATTACGGATGAAGCGATTGAAAAGGTTCCTTATATACGATATAAAGAGATACCGGAAGAAGAATATCCAATTATCCAGATGCTTGCAAAAAAGGTGCTGCAATTATCAAAGGATGAAAATGAATCAAATGAAGTTGCAATTACTTACAGTATGGACAATCCGGAAGATGAAAAAGATGCAGAACAGTGCTTTGGAATAGATTTTGGAGATGAGCATTCTGCAGACCCGATGAGAGACAGCTATTCATATCATTTGATATGTGGAAGTAAAAAATGTGTTGTTATTTCATTGCACAATCATCCGTCTTTGTCTAAAATATC
>CANDJC010000202.1 GCA_947384955.1 uncultured Eubacterium sp.
ACCCAATCCGGTTTTTACGGGAACGCGAAATCGTGCATTTCCAGCGTTTCGGCGATGCAAAGCGTACTGATTTAAGGAACTTAAATAAAAAAAAGACAGCATCCATTGTATGATCCGGATACTGTCTACTGTGCAGTTTAGTATTTTTCTAAAAATTCCGCCATTGTAAGAATTTCTGGAATTTCCACATCAAGAACCAGAAAATCCTTATCCCCAGTCAGGAATATATCAACGCCCTCCATGATAGCTGTTGCCAATATTGGCGAGTCCTTTCTATCCCTCATCTTAGGAAATTCGTCCAGATCTAATGTCTTTGGCGTATAAACAAGTTCAAATGGCAATTCAAGAAAGAAACGGTCAAGGGATTTTCTTTTTCCTGAAAATTTACGGTCAGTCACCAGACGAAGTTCTTCTATGACATAATCACATACGATAATCTGGTGATTATCTGCCAGCCGTTTAGCAAGATCCCTTGTTTGTGCAGACGGGAAGAAAATCATGGAAATAAAAATGTTGGTATCGACCATTACCCGCAAACTAATACCCCCTTACTTCCTTTCGGATCTCCTTCATATAGTTCTGCATTTCCTCCTCTGTATGAAAGCCTGCTTTTTCTGCCTCCCCGGAAAATGCATCCTCTGCCCTTTGGAATGCCAGCATTGCGGAATTTTCAAAATAAAACCTTCCGTTTTCTTCCATAATCACGATTTTGTCACCTGTTTTCAGCTTCAGCTTGTTCCTTACCGATACCGGTATGGTAATCTGGCCTTTGCTGGAAATCTTTGCTACTTCCATGTTTATCCTCCTTTCTATGAATAAATTCTTGGTTTTCCTTACTTTCTTTACATTTGATTATACACAATTTTCCATTCTCGCTTCCTGCAGTTCTTTTTCCGGATCAAAATCTTCTGGCAGCCTTTTTTCCATTTCCAATATATTCTTAAGTGCCGTCTCTGCTTTCTGCTTATCCTTTTCTTTGTCTGCTGACATCGCTTCCAGATTTTGCAGAATATTCATTACATACAGCATATTTTCCTCTGGCATACGCTGTATCATTTCAACAGCCCTTTCTTTTATCACTGTCATAAACATTCTTCCTTTCATTCTCTTAATCAGCCTATTCTTCCATCATTTTGCACATGATCTTAGCTCCCTTGTAATCTTACAGTCATACTACCATACCGCTTTCACTTTTTCAAGAATATGATACTGCAGATCCTATTGTATTTAAAATGTCTTAGATTTTTGCTAAACTATCACTGTTTTTCATATATTCCAAATAATTTTAGCATTACCGTCTTCACTTATCATAATCTTATAAATCATAAGCATTGCAACTTCCTTCTTCCGATTATAATCTGCTTTCTTCCATGATCCGGCCAGATTCACTACCAGATCTGCTTCATCGTTTCTGCTTTTCAATTCTTCCATCCGGTCCTGAAAAGCAATCCGGTCCCTTTTTAACTGTGTAGCTTTCTGATTAGCAAGTGTAAGCAGATCATCATTAAAACCTCCTGACAGCATGGTATCCAGAAGCTGTTTCTCTGATCTTTCAATCTCTTTTATTTTCAGTTTCAATTCATTGACCTCAGCTATATCTCCTTTCACTGTACTTTTCTTCATTTCCTTGATATCTGAAAGTTTCTCACAAATACAGTCGTAAACCATATTTTCTAAATCTTGTGCATAAATCGTCACTTTCGTCCCAGTACAAATTTTCTTATGAGATTTCCCTGTACAGTTAAAATATCGCCGGATCTCTCCCTCCTTACCGATTTTTCCTTTTATTGTAGTCATGGTAAAACCACACTTTTCACAGATGACTTTACCAGACAGCCAGCTGGTATGGTTACTGATACTGTTTCCAATCTGCTTATTTTTCTCCAGTTTCCTTTGGCATTTCAGCCAAATCTCCGAATCAACAATCCCCTCATGTGTTAACAAGACCAGTTTCATATCTGACCAGTCCGCATCATTCGCATGATGTTTTGTCCGCCCATATAACTGAGCCCCATATTTTCCAGTATACATTGACAAATCTGTAATCATTTGAACTTCATGCCTGTCATAATAATCATAAACATCTGCATCTGCCCTGACATAGATTGGATTTTTTAACAATGCGGAAAGCTTTGCCGTAGACCAGTCACTGCCATTCAGCGGTTTTTTATTTTCAGCAATTAAAATATCCCGCAGACGCCGCAAAGAAACACTTTCCTGTGCATAAACTTCATATATGTACCGGATCTGTTCTACTTGCGGCAGTATAGGGCTTAATTTCTTCGTCTTTATGTTATGTATGACTGTTGGCACAAGCTCAAATCCATATGGCTGCCTGCCTCCCATATAAAATCCCATCTCACTCCTATGGGCATATGCCTGGGTAACACGGTTAATAATAGATGTCCGCTCAAACTCAGCAAATACCATCAGTATTTTTACAATCATTTCTCCATATGGAGAAGATGTATCAAAAGATTCCTGAGAAGAAACAAACTCGACTTTATGAGCCTTGAATTCCTGCAATATACTTACAAAGTCTGAAAGCGACCTGCTGATCCGGTCAAGTTTGTAAACAATGACCTTGCTGACTTTATCCTGACGTACCAGTTTCATCATTTTCTGAAACCCGTCCCGTTTCACATTGCCTCCAGAAAAACCGTTATCTACAAATGAAATAACTTTCTCATCACGTTCATCCAGACGGATCACAGACTTACAATACTCCAGCTGTGTTTCACAGCTGATGCTGTTCTCACGTTCCACCGATTTTCTCGCATAAAGTACAATTGACACTCTTATGCACCTCCCCGCGCAATGACCGCTGTAAAAACCAGAATGCGGTTTCCATGCATACTTAAATGCAGCTGACTATGCTGGTTTTCTTCGCCCTTTTTTGGTTAGAATATAAAATAATTCCTGCAAAATCCGCTCCTGGTTATTTTTATCTTCATTTGAGTTAATAAGATGCTCTACTTTATGCCGCCTGTCTCTGATGTCTACGTATTCTTTTTTTAACTCTGCCATTTTGATACCTCCTATATGGCTCCGCAAAGCGGAGTTGTATTGGAATCTAAGTCGATACAATCTGTTACTATCATATGAGTAAAATCACAACATATTTCATGATTGATCAGATTTAATATCCCTTGATGGCTGTATGGAAAGAAACAGCTAATTAATTGAGGCGGCGTCACTTGCCGGCCCTGTCTCCTATACCTGCGATCATAGTAATAACACTGCTGAACAACACCATTACCATTTTTGTAATATTGCAATTCAACATAAATGGATCGATGAATTTTATTCTTTAACCGTGTACGTAAGCGTACAGGCAAACCGTTATAGTTTTCACCATCTCCTGCCATAATGAGAAAATTATATTTTTTGTGGATACCCGCTATTTTGAATTGAATATACTCATCTGTCGAATATTCAGCCTGATCTGACTGTAATAACTTCATGCCGTAAAACTTCTTATCCAGCTCTGCCTCAATTACAGATAATAAATTATCCAATTCGACTATGTTACGAAAGATTTATCATCTTTACAAGGCACTAGAAAGCGAAGAAGAATTAAAAATGTATAATCGTGCTTATAAAACACATCATGCACGCCTGCGCAGCAAAAAAATGAGTCAGTCTGAATTCGAAATATGGACTCGTGAAGCAAAAGAGAATCTTAAAAAAGTTAGAATGGGAAAACTGGAACTTACTGCTTTCAAAGAATGGTTAAAACTATAATATGCCAGCATCTCAAAATGATGATAACTTTAATCATCTTTTTTCAATGGATATTTTTATCAGCCACTGATTTTTCGTAAATGTTTGGTGTGCCTATAGCTACACATACGTTACAGAAAACACCGAAAATACGCTATCCACGTAAAAAGCGGATACCCTAAATGGCTAGGAATCCGCTTTTTTATCATCTTATAAACTGTCAATTTCTTCAAGTGTTAGATCTGTTGCTTTTGCAATTTGATCATGGGGCATATTCATTTCTAAAAGATTCCGTGCAATTCCTATCTTGGCATTCCGATCCGCATTATATAATGCCTGTGCCTCATCATGCCTTGCTTTTTCCCGGAGTCTTTCTTTCTCACGGAACTCTGACGAAGCAGTAATCGTATAATAAGCATTGATTGTTCCCTGCGGTACTGCTTCGTGCGGCTGCATAAACTAACAGGTTCGCCGTCGATTTCCACCGTTACGGAACCGCCCCCGTATATGGCGTCGCTCATGCCCTTAACGCTCTCAGGATACCCTCCGAAGCGGACTGCAGCGATGAAGGAAGCATTCCCCTCTTTTTCAACCACTGCCGTATCCGCATAGGTTTCCAGGCGCGTCTCCACCTTTAAGTCAAAATATTCCATTTTTGGAACATACAAACCAGGGGTCCATACCCGGAACCCCTGTCTTATGCCTCCTGTTAAAATTGCAGGCTGCATTTATCTTCCATAAGATAAAACTATGACTTTGCAGGTTTCATCTTACCGATGATACCGACAAATTTGACGATGGACATGGCTGCAGCAATCAATGCTGATGCTGCCTTTAAAATATTTTCAAACTCTTTCCATTTACCTAAAAGCGTTCCCTCCCCTTCTTTTTTATGCTTTTTAATGGTTAAACTGGCGGCATGGCTTATTACCATTCACCATTAATCATAGAATATATAACTGTAAATACGGCATATGCGATGGCGCATGCCTGTGTTTTTTATATCTTTCCTCCGATGCCGCCTGCTGTTATAAAACTTTTTGTTACTTCAAATCAAAAAACTCTTCCTTGTTATTTTAAACCCAGAAAAGGGGCAAGAGCATATACGCCCCAGCCCCCGATGTTTTTTGTTATAAATAAATGATTTCATGTATCATCTTATATATCTTCTGTTTCATGGTGTCCGCTATATTCATGCATAAGGTAATCAATTGTGAACAGGTCGACTTTTTGTCTGATGGCATGGCTCATAAATTTCAATATCTCCCAGTATTCTTTATCATCCCACGAATCAATCTTCCATAAGCCAAACGGATGAACATAGTCATAGTTAAAATTATAAGCGGAAAATCTGTTATGCCCGGCATAATCCACCCGTATATAGTTATCGGTATCATCTATGCATACTTCCGCATCCCTTTTATGTCTGTCATATATTTTTTCAAAACAGTCATGCCTGGATGCAACGACTCCCGGACGGCTGAAGTTTCCCCCCCCATCACAATGTCCCCCAGCATTCCGACAGTACCGTATTAAATTCATCCGGTTCTTCCCCTTTTAAAAATTCTTCCGGACACTGTCCGAAAGATACCGCTTGACCACTTTATATCTTTCCGAGCAGTTCCCGTTCCCATATAAAACAGCATTCCGGAATGATGAAAAATATCCGTTCCGGTACTTAAATTTATCATCAGGATGGACCACATAAATGCACTCTGGATCACGGTTCTCCACAAAAATCCCGTATGCTTTTTCCTCATAGTCCAGCCTTTCCCTGACCTCCCTGTTCAGTTTTTCATCATCCGATACCGTCAGAATTTCCTTAAGGGATTTCACGCGGTCTTCTAACCGTGCATGATAAGCCCAGCAGAAATGGGCCTGCTGGCGGATCCGCCGCATAATCCGACATTAGCAGCTTGACCATAGAATCCTCCTTCCAGTCTGTCCATAAATATTTCCACCTGTGGGTTTAAACACCCAGATGCTTTTTATATTCCCCGATATGGCAAAACAGCACGGAAAGGCTGCACTCACCCTTAGTAACAAGGCCAGCCGTTTTGCATGGACTTTGAAAGGCTTCCCGGCATAAGTCAGTTCTGGCCCAGCCTCCAGGGCAATCTGTTCCGGCACGGGCAGCAATATCGGCACATCCACATGCTACCGTCGGAATTCAGGCAGTTTTTCCCTCAGATAATCACGCATCTCCTTAGATTCCATAAAAGACAGGGACGCTTCCAAATATGACTGCATTTTGTTTATCTCCTTTCTGTTTTCCTTCCGCCAACCGCCATCCTCTGCTGGAAATGTTCAAACATACCAAATCCGTTCTCTCTGCATCGGGGACATGGACTTATGAGTGTATGCACCAGCCCCAATTTATAAGGACATTTTGAACACGGCGGCTCGATACAGTAAGCAATTTTTTTCATTTTCATCCAGACTGCCTCCAGCATAATCCAATCCATCTCCCAGCACCTAAAACTTATTGTTTTCCCATCCGCGCCCAGTCAGGATTTCTTATAATATACATCCCCATCTGCTGTAAGGTAATACTCTTTGGACTGCGCAGGTTTATGCAGCGCCTCCGAAAGCTGGCTGTATAAAAGACCGCTCTTCTCCTGCTGCAGCGTTATCTCATTTTCATTGTTCTGGGCGTATTTCTTACGTTTCGGCTCATATTTTTTTGCTACTGGACTCTTTAAAATCTCCCTTAAACTGCCGTAACACAAATGCATCTGGTTTGTCCAGTTTTCTATATAGTTTTTTATATCATCTTCCAGATACTTCATATAATGCTCGTCAAAATTTTCTGCATAATACATTTCCATCAGGGTGCTGATCAGATACAATTGGAGCGAAAGGTTAATATTTTCTTTTATCTGCCCGATCTTATACTCAATAAAATTTGCTAAAGAATCAAATTTCTCTTTCCCATTGAATTTGATTTTTTCGTTTAAATCATTCATATAAA
>CANDJC010000203.1 GCA_947384955.1 uncultured Eubacterium sp.
GAGCCGTCACAGGAAGCCGGTGCATCTTCCCGTCACCCGGCGTCCGCACAGCCACCCCCATCCCCCGCCCCCGCCTGAATATTATATCACCTCTGCCCTATACCAGCCGTCAATTTCCCATCACTTGTATAAAACACAGCTTCTTTTAAAACAGCCGCCTTCGTCCCATCAGATGCCGTATCAAAAGATGCCGTCCGCTCTTTTAATAAGACTTTTCCTTCCTCACTTATATATACCGTATCCGTATCAGAAGCCGCGCTATGATTTGCGTCCGTACCGTTATCTGTACTTTTATCTGCGCTCTTCTCCGCATTCGTCTTCTGATTTGCATCTGTCCGCAGCCTTTCTTCTAACTTCTCGCGCTCCTCTCTGCGTTTCTGAATCGCCTTCTCCTGTTCTTCCTCCCTTTCTTCCCGTGCCTTTTTCGCATCCTCTTCCATTCCTTCGTCAGCCTTTACCATATATTCCCTGGACTTGTCAGCAAAATCTCCGGCATATCCCAGCGCCCTTTCCATAACCGCCAGATCCCCTCTGCGTCTCGCATCCCTGAAAACCCGCATCGGAGTCTCAATCAGTTTCATATTTGTTCCTGCTCCTGCAATCCCTTCCATTGTTTTTGCGTTCATAACAGCACCTCCTGCATTCATTCTTCCTTTGCTGTTTCGGCACACAGGGCTTTTCGAATTAGATTTCTGTTTCAAACAGTCCGTCTGGTGTCATATACAGGACATCCGCTAAATCAAAGGTATTAAAATAGAAATCTCAAAAATTCCGTTTTCCGACTGTATCTCCATTGTCCCGTTATATTTTTGAACGGCATCTGTGACATTTAAAAGGCCGATACCATGCTCTATGGAACCCGTCCTGTCCATCCTGACTTTCTTTTCCGGCTTTTTGGAAATTTCCCGATTCTCCGTCTTTTCCATACTGTTTTTCACTTCCAGAAGAAAACATTTCCTTATCATCCCCGCCCGGACACTGACAAAGCGGTGCACTTTATTGCCTGCGCCCCCATCTTTCATTCTTTCGCATGCTTCCAGTGCATTGTCCAAAAGGTTTCCAAACAATACACATAAATCAAACTCCTCAATACGGCAGTCTTTTGCAATATGCACATCGCATTCCCAGGCAGCATCCAGTTCCTGTGCTCGTTTCCGTTTCTGGCAGACAAGCGCATCCACGGCCTTATTTCCAGTCATATCCGCAAAGACTTCCCGACTGCTGCCTTCCAATTTTTTCAGATATGCATCCAGTCTGTCCCATTCCCTGCTCTTAGAAAGTCCCGAAAGGGCAATCAAATGATTTTTCATATCATGCCGCAGCCTTTCGGACTGGCTGTACTGCTCCTTTAACATTTTGTAAAAAACAGCCTGTGCATGATACTCGCTGCTTTTTTTCTGCTCGATATAAATCCGGTTCATTTCATTCAAATCAAACCATGCTGCCGGTATAAATAATGCCGTAAGAACCAGAAATTCAGCATGACTGAACATCTGGTCATAATACAGTCCCATATTTCCCGCACTTCTGACCATAATGCCATTTTCTGCACCAAAGCCCGCCGCGTCCAGCACTGCCGTCATGACAAACAGCGGAACAGCCATCATTCTGTGCCATCTTCCCATCCTTTCATAACACACTGGCAGAAGATGCCCGGATAGCCAGCAGACTGCCAGTATCCCCGCAGCCAGGCTTGCATATTCCATCAGCAGGATTTCCTGTCCGCTGAGCACGGGCTGGGAAATTCTGCTAACATGATGCCTGAAAAACAGCAGCAGACACGACAGCAGCGAAATACAGAAATTCTCCGCCAGCGCCGCACACGCCATCAGCATAGAAGACGCCAGTATCTTTTTCTCCCTGTCAGATTCAAAAAACAGCAGTATCAGCCCTGTAAAAAGAATCCGGTTCAGCACAATCAGGAACAGGGACGCAGCCGGATACCATCTGCCCGCAGTATTTAAAGACAGCCATCCCAAAAAGGAACACAGCACAAAGAAAAACTCTCTCTTTCTGAAAGCTCCCAGGTATTTTCTGCAGAATCTATCCGCCGCAAGAATATATCCCAGGCACCCCGGAACTCTTATCAAAATATCTGCATATTCTAAAACCTGATTCATCCACTCCACATTCCCTTGCATATTTCTGCCATTTCATAAATATCTGCTTTCAGACAAGTCCTCCGTGATTCTTCATATACTGAAGGATTTCCCGGCAAAACTCCTCATATCTTCCCTTTGCAATCATAATCCGTGCGCCGTTTGAAAGAATCACTTCCTGTCTGTTATAACCGTCCGCATATTTCAAATTAATCAGAAAGCTTTTATGGCATCTGCAGAATCCTTTCTCCCGCAGCCTTTGTTCCAGGCTCCCGATTTGCTCATAATAGGTAAAAACCCCTTCCGCCCCGTGCACATCAGCCTTTCTGCCCCGCATTTCAAAATAATAAATATCATCCAGAAAAAATTTCTTCTTCTGCCTCTCTCTGCTTACGATAATAAAATCTTTTGTACTGTTTTCCAGTTTACCGGCCGCTCTGCGCAGTACGTTTTTTAGTTTCGCATCATCCACAGGCTTCAGCAGATACTGAAATGCCTCTACATCATACGCTTCCAATACATATTCCCTGCTGGAAGATACAAAAACGAGCATACTGTCCCATGCTTTCTCCCGGAATATCTGCGCTGTTTTCATGCCATTTTGTCCGTTCATCAAAATATCAAGAAAAATCAGGTCAAAACTTTCGGATGCATCTAAAAGTTCCCTTCCGCTGTAAAACTGGCGGATAATGCACGGTATTTTCATCTCTTCTAAAATGGCCTTGATTTTTCCTGCCATGCTGCAGCACTCTATTACTTCATCATCGCATACCGCTATGGAAAGCATCTGCATCACCTGCCTTACTGGATATAGTGTATATATCGGCATGAATCTGCACAGAGTATGATATCTGATATGAACAGGCTTTTTCATGTCATGAACGCCGGCTGCTTTCATCTATTACCTTCCATTTCCCAAAACGGCTGTTTCCAATGCGGACGATTTTTTCCTCCTTCTGCAGTTTCACAGTCATTCGTTTTATAGTTCTAAGAGACAGTCCGGTGTAATCGCTCATTTGTATCTGTGTAACTGATTCATTCGCACGAATCAGCAAAAGCAGTTTTTCCTCATTTGAAAGTTCTGTACTGGAAACAAACGAAGCTATATTTTTTGATTTTATGCCATAGCATCTGTTTTCTCTCACGCCTGTTAATTGAGGAGCTATGACTCCATAAGCATCTGTCACCGGTTTTCTGCGGTATAAATTAATCCGAAAATCACTTCCCATATCCAGCAGTTCCGGCTCTCTGAGTCCATAATGCTTTGCTTCTTCAAATATTTTCGGAATACCCGTTCCCCATGCTTCCACCATATTCATATACATAAATATTTTCGCAAGCACCCCGTTACGGATTTTAGATATTCCCGCTTTCATTTTTTCAACCGTCAGATCCTTATCCAGCATTCCCGGCGATGTCACTTCCAGCCGGTCATCAAAAAGAGCGACCTGTACTTTTCCCGGACAAAGATACGAACGGTGACACACTGCGTTCGTAATCATCTCACGAATGGTATGTATCGGCAGCTCATAAATATCCTGCCTGACAAGGCCGTCTATCCTGGCCCCGAGGTCTATATGTTCCAGCACAAAAGCATAGGCAGATTCTATCTGTTCGTCAATACATCCGTAAAATTCCTTTCGTGTAATAAAGATATTGCGTGTCGTCCCTTTGAAAACCGCACACTGCACCGCTGCATCCGGATACTCTTCCAGCTGCCCGTCTAACAGCTGATATCCGTTCGTCGCATAATAAATGCCGTTCTCTTCGCAGACCGCTTTAAAAGAAATCAGCTGGCTGATGCCAATCTGCCTTAAAGCGTTCTGCGCTTCCTGATTTACACACAGTTCCTTTGCATGCTGATACAGCCGGCTGCAAAACCTGTTCATCTCATCTGCTGACAATATGCGCTGCACTTTTTCGGAATCAAAACTGCGGTTTCTGGCTGCCAGGGTCATTTCCTGAATCTGATAAACAGCAGCTTTTCTCGTAGTGCCTGATACGCGCAGATAAACCCCTTCAATCATTCCCTGGCTCTTGACACAGTACGGCCGCTGCATTCCAGCCGGGATATCTGCCACTATAATATACTTCCCGTCGGCTTCCTGTATTTCAATGCCTGGCGTAATTTTCGGCTCGCAGCTGTCATAAATAGCATTGGTGACAGCATCCATTTTCTGATAAACCTCATCCCTGCTAAAACCAGACACCTTCCAGGTATTATTTTCTACACCAAAAACCAGTCTCCCGCCATTCGCATTTGCATAGGCTACAACCGTGCGCATATAGTTCTCGCTTTTCGGCGGAATATCAGCCTTGTATTCAATATTGTCATTTTCCCCTTTCGAAATTTCCTCAGCTGTCATAAATTCACCTCTTACCTTCCGACTCTGCAGCCCTTTCAGACATCCTGCTGATACATATGAAATATTTCCCCCGCATACATTTAGGTATGTTTCATACTATATCACGTTTTCCCGCAAATTGCAAGAAGAATCGAACATTTGTTTTTATCGCCATAATCATTGCAGCAAACAGCGCTGCATTCATCCTAAAGGCTGTGAGAATCTAGATATATCAGAAATGTCAAAAGAAAAAATGATAAAAACCCTATGGATAATTTTATAGAAATGTTTCTAGTGAAAAAAATATGCAATCTCCCCGCTCAATTTTTCATCCCTGCAGGAATACTGCCCTTTATAAACCGTTCCCGGCTGCGTATCCCTTGTAACAAGCGCCCCGGCACCAATAACACAGTCTTTCCCAATCACCACCTTATCACACACAGCCGCATTCGCCCCGATAAAACAATTATTTCCCACACAAGTCCTTCCCGACAGTACCGCATGAGATGCCAAAAAAACATGTTCTCCAATCCTGGAATGATGTGCCACCTGGCTACCGCTCCAGATAATGACATTATTCCCGATTTGCACAAACGGCTGCACCGTGCAGTTTTCCAGTATCATACAGTTATCCCCAATCTGCTCCCTGTCCGGCCAGCAGACAGCGCGGGTACTGATATAGCTCGCAAGCCGGTAGCCTTTTTTCTTTGCAGCATAATACTTCTCTTCCCTCACCTGATTCAGCCTGGAATACCCCGCTGCAATAAACATATCATACTCCCCAGGCGGGCAGCTCTCCTGAATCTGTTCAAAATCATAAACCGGAAGACCTAGAAACTCTTCCGTATTTTTATACCGTCCGTCTGCCGTAAATGCCGCCGGCCGATACCCAGAATCCTTCACAAAATAAAACCATGCCAGCTCCGCTAAATCTCCCAGCCCGAAAATTACTAACTTTTTCATTTTATCCGCCTTCCATACCTTTTGTCTTATTCTCACATTCCGATGCACATGAAACTGCTTTTCCGCCGCTTTCATAACCAGAATCTTTATCAGCAAAGCCTTCATCCCCCAAAGCTTTTCATAAAATGCACAGCCTTTGGACCTTCATTAAAAATCAAATCCAGCACCGAAACCCCATGCTCAAAAGAATCAGACAGCTGCCTGTACTGCGGATACCCGGAATAATCCATCCATTCCAGCCGGATACCAGCCTGACTGAATTTCTCTGTTTCTATGTAATTCTTTGCAGCCGGCCCCGATAAATAAACATCTCCGCCCGCATTCTGTACCAGGCTGATAAGACGCTCTGTCTTTCCTTCTGCCTGACTATAATCCGAACTCCACGTAATCTTCGTCTGAATATTTAAAATCTCACAGATACCTTTCAAAAAACAGTAATTAATACGACTTAAAAAATCTTCCTTCCTGCATTCCTGATAAAGCTTCTCAATCCGAGGCGCATAAACATCAAAATACGCAGCCCTTGCATAATTGCACTGTATAGCCTTCCAGTGCTGCCCGGCCCATTCATGCCCCGCTGTCACAGTTTCATTAATTTTCTGATAAAACTTCCCCTTCTGCACCACCGGTATACTCAGCCAAAGCAGCCGCTCCCCTGCAACAATCCGGTTCCGGTTCCTCCAGTCACGCTTTGTATACTGCATATCATCATACAATATAAACTCATCTGCCATATGAATCATATCAAAATACCCTTTCCACGGGATATAATCAGACTGCAGAACTGCCACCCTTTTCATATTCCGCACTCCTCCTTTCCAATAACACCGTCACTTCCCATAACCTTGCTTCTTCCTTCTAACCCTGTTTCTTCCTTACTAACCATGTTTCTTCCTTCTGACCCTGTTTCTTCCTTACTAACCATGTTTCTTCCTTGCTAACCATGTTTCTTCCTGTAACACTGACCTTTTCAGCTGCCAACTATAAATGCATCCAAAAAGACAGATTCACAGATACTCAATAATTACCGTAAATCCTGTCAATGTAAATTCAGCCAAAACCAGCCGGGCGGGGGAATTTTTTCCTTCTTATGTGACTCTGGAAAAAAGCTGGAAGTTCTTAGTTTTCTGCTCAATACCCAGGATTTGGGGACACGTTATATTTCGCCTGCTAAAACCTTGAAGTCCCCAAAAGGCGCCTGCCAGTGCCATCGCCTGCAGCAGCCAGAAACGCCAGGGCATCAGGCGCCGGTCCGTCCGCAGCCAG
>CANDJC010000204.1 GCA_947384955.1 uncultured Eubacterium sp.
GCACCGGTAGCTGCTGGCAGTAAGCCAGGGCGGATAGGTGCCGCGTCCCGTCCGGTGCCACAGCGTAAATGCAGAATGCTTAGGGATTCTTAACATTCCGGAGCCGTCCCAGGAAGCCGATGCATTTTCCCGTCACCCGGCGTCCGAGAGGCCATTACATCCCCCCCCTTTTCTGCATCCAGCGTCCCTCCAAAAAAATCCCCCCAATGCTTGAAATTTCCTCCCAGAAGTAATATGATAGATACAGCAGTATACACAAAAAAATAAAACACATACAGGTGGGAAACAGTGAAAGACTTATTAGCAATCAGAGACGAAATCGACCAGGTAGACACCGAAATCACAGCCTTATATCTAAAGCGCATGCAGCTTGCCTCAGAAGTAGCCGAGTACAAAATTCAGACCGGAAAAAAAGTATTTGACAAAGAGCGGGAACGCTCCAAATTAGAAAAGCTGACATCTCTTGTATCCGGCAGCTTTTTAAAGAACGGAGTCCGTGAGCTGTTCGAGCATCTGATGTCCATCAGCAGAAAAAGGCAGTACCAGCTTCTGACCGAGCACGGCATCGAGGTGCCGAATGATTTTACGGAAGTATCAAAAATCAGTGCAAAAGATGCCCGCATCGTTTTTCAGGGGGTAAGGGGCGCTTATGCGCACATTGCCATGTCAGAGTATTTTGGCGCTGATACAGACAGCTTTCATGTAGCAAGCTGGCGGGAGGCCATGGAGGCGATTCAGTCCGGGGCAGCAGATTATGCGGTGCTTCCGATTGAAAATTCGACTGCCGGGGTTGTGGCAGAAAATTATGACCTTTTGATGGAATATGACAACTATATTGTAGGGGAGCAGATTATACCAATCCGTCACTGTCTTTTGGGACTGCCCGGCGCGCAGATTTCTGATATCACAAGTGTTTATTCGCATCCCCAGGCGCTGGCCCAGTGCGACCGTTATCTGAAGCAGCATGAGCAGTGGGACTGTGCGAGAGAAAACAATACTGCAGTGGCAGCATGCAAGGTGAAAGAATCCGGCAAAATAAACAAAGCAGCAATCGCAAGCGAGCTTACGGCGAATCTGTACGGCCTTAAGATTTTAGAAAAAGACATACAGACCAGCAGTGAAAATTCGACCAGATTTATCATCGTTGCAAAACAAAAGATATTTTTAAAAAATGCACAAAAGATGAGTATCTGCCTGGAAGTAAAGCATAAAAGCGGCTCTTTATACCATGCTCTGTCGCATATTATTTATAATGACCTGAATATGAATTTCATTCAGTCCAGGCCGTTAAAAGAAGGAGAAGGAACCAACTGGCAGTACCGGTTCTTTATTGACTTTAAAGGAAACTTAAACGAATCCGCCGTACAGAACGCGCTGCGGGGATTAGCAGAGGAATGCGAACATATCAGGGTACTTGGCAATTATTAACAGCTTAAAAAACCGCAGGAAAGGGAGACAGGTTTTATGGCAATTACAACATTTGCAGCAATTTATATCGGCTCCTATGAAGTGAGCCTGAAGATTTTTGAATTATCCGGAAAAAAGAAAATCCGTGAGATTGACCATATCCGTACCAGGCTCGAGCTTGGCAGGGATACGTTTCATTCCGGAGTGATTGGTTCTGACCTGATTGACGAACTGTGCATGATACTGGCAGATTTTGCAAGGATTATGCAGGGCTATAAAGTAAAAGAATACCGGGCATTTGCAGGCAGTGTCGTCGGCGGGGCAAAAAACATGCTTTTTATTTTAGACCAGATAAAGACGAAGACCGGGCTGGATGCAGGCACCTTAAGCAACTCGGAACGCCGTTTTCTGACGTATAAAGGCGTTGCTGCAAAGCAGGGGTTTGACAAAATGACCAAAGACAGCGCGGCGGTCATTGACGTTGGCGGCGGAAGCCTTCAGATTACACTCTTTATCAACGGAAGGGTGGTAACGACCCAGCATCTTGCGATTGGCACAATGCGCCTTATGGAAATGCTTTCCGGCATCGAGCACAACGTGCTGCATCTGGAAAATCAGCTGGAAGAGCTGGTGGATAAGGAGCTGGCGGTTTTTCTGGCCCAGTATATGCAGCCGGGGGAAGAAATCAAAAATGTAATTTTAATGGGCGATTATATTTCCGAAATTATGCGCAAAATAAGCAGCAAAAACAGTGAAGAGCCGAATACGGTAGAAGCGAAAAAGTTTATCAGCTTCTTAAGAAAGCTGGATAAAAAAAGCGTAGAAGAGATTTCCGAGGCATTAAACCTGTCCAATGAAAAAGACATCCTGGTGCTGCCGTCCGTCATTTTATATGCGAAACTGACCCAGGCGATGCACGCGCAGACCATCTGGTTTCCGGATGTGGATACAAGCGACGGGATTGCTTATGATTATGCGGAATCACATAAAATTGTCCGTTCTCCGCATGATTTTGACGAGGACATTTTATCGGCTGCCAAAAATATGTCCATGCGCTATATGAGCTATTCCCAGCATATCGACGCGCTGACGGATATGGCTTCCCTGCTGTTTGACGCGATGAAAAAAGTGCACGGCATGGGAAAACGGGAGAAGCTGCTGTTAAAGGTAGCCGCAATCCTGCATGACTGCGGCAAATATATCAGCCTTGCAAACAGCGCGATCTGTGCGTACCAGATTATCCGGGCTACGGAAATTATCGGGCTGAAGCATTTAGAGCGTGAAATGGTTGCAAGCATCGTGCTTTATAATTCCACGCCGTTAGACCCGTATGAAGAATTAGCCGACCGCATGGACCAGCACAGCTATATGACAGTAGCAAAATTAGCGGCGATTTTAAAGGTGGCAAATGCGATGGACAGAAGCCACAGGCAGAAATTTAAAAATGTAAAGGCAGTCATTAAAAACAAACAGCTTGTCATCACGATTGAATCCATGAATGACATTGCACTCGAAAAAGGACTGTTAGCGGCAAAAGCAGATTCATTTGAAGGAATTTTCGGTTTAAAGCCTGTGATTAAGGAAAAACGGGTATACATTTAAGGAGAGGGGATTTATGGAAAAGACAATGGAATATAGCAGACCGGAATATTTTGAAAACCGGGAGCTTAGCTGGATTAAATTTAACCGCAGGGTATTAAATGAAGCACGGGATAAAACGATTCCGCTGTTAGAACGCCTGAAATTTGTAAGCATCACATCTTCCAACCTGGATGAATTTTTTATGGTCAGGGTGGCTTCTTTAAAAGACATGCTGCATGCAGGCGTGAAAAAAGCAGATATCGCGGGCATGGATGCGCTAAAACAGTTAGAGCGGGTCAACGAAGATACAAGAGAGCTGGTAAACCTGCAGTATTCTACATATAACCGTTCCCTGCTTCCTTTGATGAATCAGGAGCATATTTATATTATTGACGCTTATGAAAAATTAACGCCGCAGCAGGCAGAGTTTGTAGATAAATATTTTGAAAATGAAGTATACCCGGTTCTGACGCCGATGGCAGTCGATGCCAGCAGGCCGTTTCCGTTAATCCGCAATAAATCATTAAACATTGCAGCAGTCATAGAGCATAAAGGAAGCGGCGGGCTGTTAGGGCATAAGGTGCCGCACGAAGAAAATGAACTCGAAGAGGCCCTTGGAGAAATGACCAGGGACGGCTCGATTGCAGAAGAAATCCGCACGGAACAGTCTGCCTGGGACATTTCAGGCACCACTTCAGAAAAAGAACAGTCTGACGGGGACGGCTCTTTGAAAGACAGTGCTGAAGATGAAGCAGACATGGAAAATACGCCGAATGAAGCGTCAGGAAAAGAAGAACATTCACAGGAGCATCATAAGAAAAAAGCGAAAAAGGAAAAGAAATCCGCCAAAGAAATCAAACCGGAATTTGCCACCGTTCAGGTGCCTTCCGGCATGGCAAGGCTGGTGCCGCTGCCTTCTGAAAATCCGCAGGAGAAAGTATTTATTTTATTAGAGCAGGTCATTGAAAAAAACATTGAAAAGCTGTTTTCAAATTATAAAGTGGTCTGCGCGTATCCTTACCGCATTATGCGCAATGCCGACTTTTCCATAGATGAAGACGAAGCGCCGGATTTATTAAAAGAAATCCAAAAGCAGCTGAAAAAACGCCAGTGGGGCGAGGTCATCCGCCTCGAGGTCGAAGAGGGCATCGATAAAAAGCTGCTGGAATTTTTAAAAGAAGAGCTGCACATTGAAAACAAACAGGATATTTTCTATATCAACGGCCCGATTGATTTTACCTTTTTAATGAAAATGTACGGGCTCGAGGGCTGCGACCATCTGCGCTACGAGCCGCATAAGCCGCAGCTTGTGCCGGAAATCATGCCGGGAGAAAATATTTTTGAATCGATTCAGAAAAAAGATATCCTGCTCCATCATCCGTACCAGAGCTTCGGTCCGGTCATTGAGCTAATCCGCCAGGCCGCATCCGACGAACAGGTGCTGGCCATTAAAATGACGCTTTACCGGGTAAGCGGAAATTCCCCGATTATCGCGTCTCTGGCCCAGGCGGCGGAAAACGGAAAGCAGGTAACGGTTCTGGTCGAATTAAAAGCGCGTTTTGACGAGGAAAACAACATTGTCTGGGCAAAAAAACTGGAGCAGGCAGGCTGTCATGTCATTTACGGTATTGTCGGCTTAAAAACACACAGCAAAATCGCGCTCGTCGTGCGCAGGGAAGAAGAGGGCATCCGCCGCTACGTGCATCTTGGCACAGGAAACTATAACGATTCTACGGCAAAGCTTTATACAGACTGCGGCGTGCTGACCTGTGCGGAAGCTGTGGGCGAAGATGCAACGGCAGTCTTTAACATGCTCTCGGGCTATTCCGAGCCGCTTAGCTGGAACTGTCTGGCAGTAGCCCCAATCTGGCTGCGCAAGAAGTTTTTGAAATTAGTCCATCGGGAAACCAGAAACGCCAGAGATGGAAAACAGGCATATATCCGTGCAAAAATGAATTCGCTCTGCGACCAGGAAATGATAGAAGCTCTTTATGAAGCCAGCACAGCCGGCGTAAAAATCGACCTTTTAATCCGCGGCATCTGCTGTCTTCGGGCAGGAATCAAAGGAGTCAGCGAAAATATCCAGGTGCGTTCCATTGTCGGAAATTACTTAGAGCACAGCCGGATTTTCGATTTCTGCAACGACGGGCATAACGAAGTCTATATGGGAAGCGCGGACTGGATGCCGCGTAACTTAGACCGCAGGGTGGAAATCGTCTTTCCGGTCTTAGACGAAGAACTGAAAAAGAAAGTGCTGCATATCCTGGATGTGGAATTTGAGGATAACGTAAAAGCGCATCTGCTGCAGGAAGACGGCACTTATGAAAAAATTGACAAGCGCGGCAAGGTGCTGATTAATTCTCAGGAAATTTTCTGCAAAGAAGCAGACCAGTCCGTGCCGCATCAGGAAAAGGCTTACGAAGACCGGGTATTTGTACCTGCGGAGCCGGTAGGCTGAGCTGAAAACAGTATTCAGTATACAGGGAGAAGCAGGATGATAAAACGGCAGAAAATTTTATTTTCAGATTTAGATGCGACACTGTTAAATGACAGAAAAGAAATTGAAAAAGGCACGCGGGCTGCAATTGACGCAATGTTAGCACAGGGTCATCTGTTTGCAGCCTGCACCGGGCGCCCGTTTGCCAGCGCGTTAAAAACCGTCAGGCAGTTCGGGCTGGACACAAAAGGATGCTATATTGTTTCTTACAATGGCGGTGCCATTTATGACCCTTCCTGTGATAAGATGATTTCCTATGCTTCCATTCCGCTGCCGGTGGTGCGGCGGATGTTTGCGGAGGCACAAAAGGCGGGGCTTTATATTCATACTTATGACAGAAATCAGGCAGATATGGTGCTCGCCTGCAGGGAAGGTCCGCAGCTGCAGGCATATACCGCCCATACAAAGCTGCCGTATCGGGCCGGGGCGGATGTGCTGGATACGCTGACGGATGCTCCGGCTAAGATGATTGTGATAAGCCTTGATGACAGTGAGCGGCTTGCACAGTTTCAGAAAGAAAACGCCGGATGGGCGGCGGAGCATCTGAACAGCTTTTTTTCCTGTGAGCAGTATCTGGAATACTGCCCGGCGGGGATTTCAAAAGGAGCGGTGTTAAAAAAGCTCTGCGCATATCTGAATATTCCGGTGGAAGACGCGGTAGCGGCCGGGGATGAGAGGAATGATATTTCTATGATTCAGGAAGCGGGAGTGGGAGCAGCACCGCGCAATGCATATCCGGCTGTGAAGGAGTGTGCGGATTATGTGTGTGCAAAAGATAACAATGAAGGAGCTGTAGGAGAGATGATACAGAAGTTTATTTTACAGGAATGTGTACAGGTATAAGCTGAGCGGCTTAGCAGCTAAAGAAAAACTGCCTATACTGACTGGTGATGAGTATATCAGGCAATATGATGAAATAAAATATTTGTGGTAAAAGATAAAACTGCTGTGACACTGCAACAGGTGTCTGGCAGGACAGGACTTTGAAAAAGCCCCTGGACAGCATGATAGAGAATAATGTGCTGTCCGGGGCTTTTTGTATATCAGACTGCCTGGAAACAGGCCGATTGAAAAACATTTTTATTAAATAAAATACTTTTGGATAACATTTTATAGTGAAATGTTATCCAAAAGTATTTTATCTCAATTTTCTTATT
>CANDJC010000205.1 GCA_947384955.1 uncultured Eubacterium sp.
CGGAATGCGTATAGATAATATGAAACCAGGAATCTGTTTTTCTTCCATAGCAGCATCCGGCAAAGAAACAGCCGATTCTCCCAAAGCCCTGTGCGACAGATACAGAAGGCATGACAAGGTCTAAATATTTAAAAAAAGAAACCTTTTTTTTCTTACAGTAAAGATAGCCAAACAAAACACCGAATATAAGCCCTCCATAGACAACATATCCATTTTTAAAGTTCCATAAAATAGATGGATTTTCCATGATCTGAGGAATGCTCACGGCATAAAATAAGATACGGCTTCCGGTTAGAATTCCCAATACGGCACAGATTAAAATTCCCCAGATAATATCATTATCTAATCCTTTTTTTTCTGCCCGCTGATAGCAGATTAGATAAGCTGCGGCAAAACCAATGCCAATCATCAGGCCGTACATATGAATCGTTACCGGGCCGATTTGTATATCATTTAACATCCTGCATTCTCCTGTCAGATTATTTGTATTTTTATTTTTAGCACAATTGGTTCGAATGTCCGGGATGGGACATTCGAACCAATTGCATAGAAACGCTGATTCCCGATTATTTTATCTTAAACTTCACGGTTTTTTTATTTCCGGCTTTATCAGTTACTGTAAGTGTATAACTTCCTTTCTTTGATACAGTTTTCCCAGATTTTATGGTTTTTCCATTTAAAACAGCTTTTTTAATGCCGCTGCCCTTGTCTGAAAAGCGGATGGTTCTTGCACTTTTATAGGTTTTTCCATTGACAGCACCGCTGACGGCAGGCTTTGTCGTATCAATGCGAAAGCGAATCTCGCTGATGTTTCCATTTACATCGGCTGCCTTGATATGATATGCGCTTTCTTCTGATAAAAACAGATAATCAGATTCAATTTTCTGTCCGTCTACATCAACATAATCGATCAGGTTTTCTGAGTCAACCTTTATGGTGACACCTGTATTATAATATTTTCCTTCTTTAACGCCGTTAAATTCCGGTGCTTTTAAAGAATTTGTTTCCTGAAAAACAGCGTACAGCCGGGAAGCGTCTTCCAATTTCTGCATATCCCAGACAACGGTTTTGCCGTCTTCCTGTACGGTTCCGTTTGTTTTTGTAACGGCATACGGGAAGGTAATTGTCATTTTAACCTGGAGATTTTTAAGCTCGGCAGCAGCAGCTTCTAACAGTGCATCATTCGAGCCGATGGCTGTCTGCAGGTCGTCGGCGATGCTGCCTGCAGAATCTTCTCCTTCTACCGGCATATAAATCGGTGACCTTGAAAAATAGTTTGCATTAAATTTCACAGAAAGCATTTCGCGGTTCGATAAAAGCTGCTGGAATTCTGCACTGTTTTTAAAATTCATGGATGCGTGAATCACTTTTGATTCCGTGCCGTCAGCTGTTTCGTCGGAAATGGTTACCTCTGCCTGCGGATAAAGGTTTTGCAGGTAGGTTTTGATGGTGTCGTCAGTTACCAGTCCGCCGGTAGCAGTATCCAGAATGTTTTTGGACATGGTTACGGTTTCCTGATAGCTGCCGGAACCATTCTCGTTCATTGTGATTTCGGTAATATCCGAACATCCGGTCAGCAGCATGCAGATGAGCGTGATTACCAGTACCAGGCTTAAGGTTCTTTTTGTTTTTTGTGGCATGATGAATTCCCCCTTTGATATGCCGTATAATTGCTGATACTAATAAAATACCATAACTTATGCCAGGCTGCAAGTTTTTTTCAAAGAAGTACATTATAATAAGGAAGATTTATAAACTGCTTTTTTTCTGCCGGTATGTTCCAAATACATGTAACAGCAGTATCATGCAGATGCCTTCTGACAAAAGAAGGATGACCGGCTGTACCAGCGACTTGTAAAGCAGAGTCAAATCGCTAAGCTGTCTTAAAAATACAGCCAGCCTCAGCGTAATAAATTCGCCGGTCAGATAAATGCCCATGCATACAAAACTGATATTTTTGCCGCGCAGGATAAATAGCAGTCCGGTTACATACAAAACTGCCTGTACGAGCGCGATTGCCGTAAGCTGACAGTCTATCAGAGGACCTGTCTGAGAAGGCGTTAAATCAAACGGCAGATAATCATATTTTTCAAATAAAAATATGATTGTAAATGTAATAAAAAATGCATACAGGGTACATAGGATGCTTATCGCTGCCAGGGTTCTTTGTTTTTTGTATACCGGTTCGTGTAAAAGCGGCATCGGGATAACAGCTCTTGTAACCATAAGCAGAATCGGAAGAAAGGCATAGTAAATACTGGGACTGCAGATGTTGTTTTGCACAGATGAAATGAGTCCGGCAAATACAAGTGCCGCAAGTATCAGGGGTAAAAAGATGCCCTGTTTTATAAAATGCTGTTTTGATTTCTTTAGATAGTTAATCTGTGAACGCTCTGTCTGTTCAGATACAAGTTCTGTTTCCAGAAGCATATGTTTGAGGCGGCTGCATTTTTCACATTCTAAAAGGTGCTCGTCCACAATGTTTTTCGTATCCTGTGAACAGATGCCTTCTAAATAGGAAGGAAGCAGGTCTTTTATGATATTACAATTTAATTTATTTTTCTCGTTCATGATTCATTCTTCCTTTCAAAAGCTGTTCTTTTCCACGATAGAAACTGACCCGTGCCCAGTTTTCGCTCTTTCCCATAATTTCACCAATTTCCTTAAAGGAAAGTGCGCCTGTAATGCGAAGATATATCACTTCCCTTCTTTCCGCGGGGAGCTTTTGCATCTCTTTTAATACGTCGATGAGTTCAATCCGCACACAGGTCTGATGCCAGGCGGTATCCTGTACGCCGGGTTCTGTATTACTGCTATGTGTATCCTGCATTTCGAAATCGGCGGGAACTTCGTGTTTTTGTTTTTCCCAGTGGCGGTATAATAAATGTTTTGCAATCTGGCACAGCCAGACCGAAATTTTGCAGGAGCCGTCGAACCGTTCAATTGACTGGTATGCCTGTAAAAAAGTTTCCTGAGTCAGGTCTTCGGCAAGATGTCTGTCATGACACTGTTTGTACAGAAAATGATAAACGATTTTAGCATTCTGGCTGTAAAGTTCATCCATAAAGCGCCTCCTTTCTGTCAGCCGTCTCAAGCTGCCGGCCTTTATAAGATATATCCGTTTGGGAAGCATTTTGTTACAGACTTTTGAAAAAAATTGTAAAAAAATAAAAGAAACTGTTCTGATTTGAATTTCAGGACAGCTCCTTTTGCAGTGGCTTAACTGGCTGCTTTGTTTTTTGAGTCGCCGGTTTCGTCAGGCTGGCTGATTAAATGGGATAACGGCTGAAACGTATAACCCATGTCTTCCCATTTGGTCAGTAATTCATCTAAAATTTCACCGTTCGTTTTCGATGTGCTGTGCAAAAGCACAATTGCGCCAGGATGAATACGTCCGGTCAGTTTTTCAAAAGCTTCTTCATGAGAAGGCTGTTTATCTTCATACCAGTCGACGTAAGCCAGACTCCAGAAAAATGTGTGATATCCGAGCTCTTTTGCCATTTTTAAGTTGACGGCACTGTATTTTCCCTGCGGAGGCCTGTAATAGGAAGACATTTCCTCACCGGTAATCTGTTTAAAAAGCGCAGCGTTATCTTCGAGTTCTTTTTGAAAGGATTCTTTTGTCGAAATAGAAGACATATCCGGGTGATGATATGTATGGTTGCCTACGGCATGACCTTCTTTTAACATCTGCTTTGCCAGATCCGGACTTGTTTCCAGAAAATGACCGACTACGAAAAAAGTTCCTTTTGCGTTGTGCTTTTTGAGTGCGCTTAAGATTTTTTCGGTATTTCCATTTTCATATCCGCAGTCAAAGGTCAGATAAATCACTTTTTCCTGATCCGGTCCGACATAGAAAGCATCGTTTTGCCTGAGCTCTTCTGCAGTTACATTCCCGGATGGCTGTTTTTGGGAGCCGCTTTCTCCAAATCCGAGTCCCCAGTTTTCTGCCTGAGGGATAATGGCATACGTGCTCTGCAGTTTTGTCAGGCCGGATGCCGTGATACGGCCTGCAAGAAATGCTGCTGCAAGTAAAAAAGCTGTCAAAAGCATTTTGGACTTTTTCAGTTTCATGGATGCTCCGCGATTCTATTTTGATTTATACATATGCAGTCTGCAGAAGATTTATGATAATTTAAGGTGTGCCGGCCTTTTATTTTTTGTATATCTTTTTCTTTTGCTGGCAGGAAACCAGACGGATATAGAGCGTTTCCGGAATAAAATGCCCGCAAAAGATAAGAAAGCGCATAGAAAAAGACGGTATGATGACTGTTTTGCGCCGTTTCATCTGTCTGAGAGCATAGGAAACGCAGGAAGCAGCGGTGATTCCTTTTAACTTAAACTGTACATTTGCTACATGGTTAAACTCCGTATCCACGGGACCCGGACACAGGCAGCCGATATAAACGCTGCTGCCGCATTCAGCGGATTCTGCCGCAACAGCCCTTGTAAGGCTTGTTACATAGGATTTTGCGGCATAATAGCCCGCCATATAAGGCCCGGCAGGAATCAGTCCCGCACTGGAAGCGACATTTAACAGATATCCGTAATTTGCTCTGTGCATTTTTTGCAGGATTCGTTTCGTAAAGAAATGCACAGCCCGTATATTTAAGTCAATCATCTGCAGTTCTTTTTCTAAATCGCCTTCCAGAAACGGGCTGCAGTCGCCAAAACCTGCATTATTAATGAATATTTCGATATTTTTGTCTGCAATCCTGTCATAAACCTGTTTACATTCGCTTAAGTCTGTTAAATCAGCGGTGATAATCTCACAGTCCGTCCGTAAATGTCTGGCGAGTTTTTCTAAACGGGTTTTTCTGCGGGCTGTTAAAATAAGGGAATATCCCTGCTTTGCCAGCTGTTTTGCAAATTCTGCTCCGATTCCGGAGCTTGCTCCGGTAATTACTGCATATTTTTTCATATCTGCTCCTTTTTTGATAGTTGATATATAAATTGATGTACGGTATTATCTATGCCTGCGGCTCTATTTTACAAAATTCCCGGATATCTTTGATTACTTCTTTCAGGCACCAGATTAAATGATCAAACGCTCCGGCTTTATAAAGGCTGCCTAAAATCATTCCAGCCGGAATGGCTATAATCATGCCGATGACGCCCTTTATTTTATAGCCGATAAACATAAAAAACAGGGTCGTAAACGGGTCTAATCCTACCGATTCGCCGACTAATTTCGGCTGAATCAGCTGGTGCACGATTAAAGAGACCGCGTATAAAATAAGCATTTGAACGGCAGTTGCTATGTTCCCGGAAAATATTTTAATCACAGCCCAGGGTATTAAAACGGTGCCGGTACCGAACACGGGCAGCATGTCTAAAAAAGCAATCCCAAAGCCAATCAGCCATGCATAATTAACCCGGATAATCATCAGCCCGATTGTAATCACAACATAAATCACGCCCATAATTTTAAACTGGGCTTTGAAATACCCCACTGCTGCGCGCAGCATATGTCCGTAAATCATCATGGTTTTTTCGCGTACAGAGTCTGGAATGTGGCTCTTTAATGCTTTTATCAGCCGGTCTCTGTCTGCAATGAAAAAATAAGCCGCTAACAGGCACATAATGACGCTGACTAAGATATCCGGTATACTTGTTGCAAATCCGCTGATTGCCGAAAAGGTCGGCTCTTTATAATCACTGACAAGGCTGCTGAAGGTATCCTGAAGCAGGGATGAAAGCTCTCCGACATCAAGATTTGCCAGTGCAGGTATTTTATGCAGCAGGGCCTGAATCTGATCTAATGCGGCAGCCAGTTCTATGCCGGCATTCTGCGTCATAGTCGGAAGATATTCCATAAATCCCCGAATCCCGGTGATTAACAGCATGCCGGTACCATAGCAGACGAATACCAGCAGAGCGATTACTAAGACAATCGTTAAAAAAGTTCCGTATTTACGCTTGATTTTAATCTTCTTTTCAAAAAACCTCACCAGCGGGTTTGCAGCAAGCGATAAAATAAATCCAATTACAAACGGCATAAAAAATACTATGATTTTTGGAACAATAAAAATGATGCAAAGCACAGCAAGGATGCATGCCGCAAGATTGCACAATATTTTTAAATATTTTACGGATTGTTTCATGGAGATACCACAGCCTTTCTATTTCTTTTGTCCGGTATTTATATAAGGAGGTTAAATCCGGTTAAGCTGAAGTATAACATAATTCTTTTTTTATGCCAACGCCGCGAAAGGCATAATTTGCATGTTTTATCAAAACTTCATATATATTTAAGAATCCGGTCATTTTTATAAATATCTGTAAGATTCTGTATGCTTTTTTGTTATTTACTGTTCAGGCTGCAGGGAGGAATCCGGCAGCTTTTGAAGGATATCCTGCACACAGGAAAGCAGGTCTTCATAATCATAATCATTTCCTTTGTGGTCATTTAACAGGTAAGAGGTACATCCGGCATTTTTTCCGGCTCCGATATCCCGTATGCTGTCACCAATCATATAAGAGCTGGAAAGGTCAATATGATATTTCTGGGCAGCCTGGAGTAAAAGTCCGGGCTGCGGCTTGCGGCAGCTGCATGCTATTTTTAATTCCGGCACTTCTCCTTCAAAGCCGCCGTTTGGATGATGCGGAC
>CANDJC010000206.1 GCA_947384955.1 uncultured Eubacterium sp.
GACGCAGATTTTCGCAGGATGAATACCTGAGCGGATTTTATAAGACAGACCGCCTGCTTCCGGTGATGACACTGACTGTCTTTTATTCGGCAGAAGATTGGGACGGGCCGCTGTCACTGCGGGAAATATATTCCGATGCGGATAAAGAGATTTTACAGTACCTCCCGGATTATAAAATGAACCTGATAGCGCCGGCGGGCATGACAGAGGAAGAAATAGAAGAATTCCAGTCGAGTTTAAAAGAAGTCATGCTGTATATCAAATATTCCAAAGACAAACAGAAACTCCGGGAACTGACAAGGAAAAATAAAAATTTCCGCAGAATGGAGCGCCAGGCAGCGGAAGTTATCAGCGTGACAACAAATTCAAGATTAAAATTTCAGGAAGGTCAGGAGATGGTTGATGTGTGTGCAGCGATTGAGGAAATGAAAATGGACAGCAGATTGGAGGGTATCATTGAAGGCAGAATTGAAGGTTTTATTGAAGCATACAGAGAAACGGATTTTTCTCTGAGGGATACGGTTCAGCGTGTGGCTGAGAAATTTAACCTTTCTTTACAGAAATCTGAAGAAGAAGTCCGAAAATACTGGAAGTAACACAAACTTTTCAGAGATGGAGCCAGCCGTTAAAAGCTGGCTTTTTTAATGCTATAAATCTAAAGAAATATTATAAGTTCAAGAATTGTTATATAATTCCTGATACTACATACCTCTGTTCAATGTTCATGTGCCATGTTGTAAAGAATTCCCAATTGAAAAATAGACTTTTTCTATAAATTATACATAGAATATACTAAAATTATAAAATACTATAAAGATTATAAAAAGCGCAGACATTTAGTAAAATGTCTGCGCTTTTCTAAACTTTAATTAACTGAAATAATAGTACAATTTCAATAATTAATTACCAATAGAATATGTTGCAGCAAAGCGTGTCTGAGGACCTGGATCTGCATACATTCTCTTTACTGTCGTCTTATCACTATTAGTATATTCTGTATAATTAGCTGCAACACGTACAAATACACGAACATCTAAAGTTCCTGTTAATTTTTCATTATTAGGATCTTCAACGATTAACTCAAAACTATTCACACCTGTACCATTCAAGCTGCCATTCTTATCAGTTATCCAATCTTTATATACTTTTCCGTCAGCATTCTTAACATTAAGAAGTTTATTGCCACTACGAACTTCTATCATATACTGAAGCTCTCCCCAAATACTGCTTCCAGAAATAATATTACCAATTGTATTCTGAACATCCAATTTAATTGCAACGCCAGAAGTAACTACTGAAGAACCTGTAGTAACATTTAAGCTATATGCATCAGTAGCAATTGAAATCGGAGCCGGATCTGTTACAGTTGAGCTGCTTCCACCACCTGTTGAACCGCCGCCTGAAGGATAAGTAGGTGTTGTAGTATTTACAGCAGTAACTGTAGATGTACCTACCGGAGCAGTTGTCTTAGATCCATCATTTCTTGTTACTTCAATAGCTTTAGAAGTTCTGTTTGTAATAGCTACAGAAATACCAGCTACCTGAAGTCTTAATGTACTTCCTGTTGCATTCTTTTCGAATACTACAGTAATCTTAGCGCTTGTTGTTACATTAGCAGGAACATCTGTTTTAACATCAGAATCTGTTGCACCTGACTCAACTGTGATGTCGATAGCCGGAGCGCCTTCAGCCTTTGTACCGCTGATGTCCAGCGATAATTTAGCACTTAAAGTTACACCATTTAATGTACCGCCGTCAAGAACGATTTTGCCTTTTCCAGCTGCAGAGAAAGCAATGCGGCTTACTACAGCGTCTTTTGCAATCTTGAAGCTTGCATTTGCAGAACGTACATTAAATGTATTGTTTTTACCTCTTTCAGTCCATGTCTCAGGTTTGATGTTATCAATCTGGATAGACTTAAATGTAGCGCTGTTGTCAATGTCTGACTGTGGAGCATCTACTACCAGGTCAACATTAGAGTATGTTCCCTGTGGAATTGTAAAGTTAACTGCACCAGCCGGTTTAATTGTAATCTTTGTAAGATTAGCATTGTTTAATGCTGCTGTTAACTCTTCCGGTGTAGTTACCGTTGCTTCCGTCTGTGTTGGCGGTGTTACAACCTGCTGTGCCGGAACAACCTTTACGCGGCATCTGAGTGTCTTTGTGTTGTTCCTCTTTCTTTCAGTAGTTCTTAAATGAACTCTGATTGTTGCACGGCCTTCGCTCTTGCCTTTGATCATTACATGTTTGGTTGTCTTACCATAGACCGTAGCGATTGGCTTATTTGTGGTTTCAACTTTTCTGATCTTCCAGTTGATTGTGTTGTTTTTCAGCGTCATTTCATATTTCTGGCCAACTTTTAATGTTTTAAAAGTAGTCTTTAAAGAAACATAAGGCGCTGCTGCGGATGCAGTCACTGGATTGGCTGTCGGTAAAAATGAACAAGCCATAGCGATCGACAACGAAACCGCAAATACCTTTTTAATGAGATTCTTCTTCATCATCATCCTCCTCACATATTTTACCCACTTCGGGCATTTTTATCGTTGCGATATCATTATACTCTTTTTTATAAATTATTACAACAATTTTTTTTCTTTTTTTGCCGGATTTCATAAATTTATGCATACGTACGGTTTTTTCACAGAATCGTAAAAATAAACTGTGAAACAGTCACCATTATTTTTGATTTGCCGGCTCAATATTGATGGATTTGCCCTTAATTTTTGTTTTTGACATGGCTTTCAGCACTTCTTTTCCATACTCTCTTGGTACTTCTACAAATGTATATTTATCATACATATCAATCGCTCCTACCAGGTCGCCGGATATTCCTGCTTCTCCGGCAATGGCACCGAGTATATCGCCTGGACGGACTTTCTGATTTTTGCCGATGTTGATAAACAGACGTACCATTCCTTCTTCAGCGCCTGTGTCTCCGAAATCAAACAAATCATCGCGGGACTTTTCTTCGTCCTCATATCCATACAGCGCCTGGCGCAGAAAAGCGGCCGCAATATCCATCGCTGTATAATCAGCTTCATTGATTTTGTTTTCAATTAAGTCAAGCATATGGGACAAATCATACTCTTCCATAATATGCTCAAGCTGCTCCATGATTTTTTCACTCTTGATTACAGTTACATCATCCATGGACGGGAGCTTCTGCAGCAGAATTTTTGTCTTGCAGTAACGCTCTATTTCTTTGAGCTTGTAGACTTCTTTTCCTTTTACAAAGGAGAACGCCATTCCGGTACGTCCTGCACGCCCGGTACGTCCGATACGGTGCACATAGTATTCGTCGTCCTGAGGAAGGTCATAGTTAAAGACAGCTTCTACATCGTCCACGTCAATTCCTCTTGCCGCAACGTCAGTGGCAATCAGAATCTCTGTTTTTCCTGAGCGGAAATTTTTCATAACGCGGTCGCGCTGTGCCTGTTTCATATCGCCGTGGAGGCCTTCCGCAAAATATCCCCGGTCGGACAGCTCCTTCGTCAGCTCGTCCACACACCGTTTCGTATTACAGAAAATCAGCGAAAGCTTCGGATTGTAGTAATCCAGAAGACGTGTCAGCATATCGACTTTATCCCGGCGCTTTGCATCGTAATAATACTGCTCGATGCTCGGAACGGTCAGTTCTTTTTTTACGATTTTAATCGTAACCGCATCCTGCTGGTATTTTCTTGTAATCTCGAGAATCGGCTTCGGCATCGTAGCAGAGAACAGAACGGTCTGCCGCTCCTGCGGTATATATTCCAGAATCGTTTCGATATCTTCACGGAATCCCATATCCAGCATTTCATCTGCTTCGTCTAATACAACGGTATTTACCATTTCGCAGCGGATTGTCTTTCTGCGCAGATGGTCCATAATACGTCCCGGCGTGCCTACAATAATCTGACACCCGACCTTTAAAGAACGTATCTGCTTTGTAATTTCCTGACCGCCGTATACAGGCAGTACCTTAATACCATGCATATATTTGCTTAATTTACGCAGCTCATCTGCTACCTGGATTGCCAGCTCCCTTGTCGGAGATAAAATAAGTACCTGAGTCTTCTTATTGGACGGGTCTACTTTCTGCAGCGCAGGAATGCCAAAGGCGGCGGTCTTGCCAGTTCCAGTCTGTGCCTGTCCGATGATATCTTTTCCTTCCATCATAACCGGTATGGCCTGGCTCTGTATTGGAGTCGCTTCTTCAAATCCCATTTCTTTTATTCCGCGCATAATTGCCGGAAATAATTCTAATTCATCAAACTTCATGTTTACTCCTTCTATTTGTTACCTGCAACGTTCTCCATAATAGCAAACCATGGAAGAAATGTCAAACATTGATTTGATTATCTGACAAAATTTTTTCCAGATGACCGCTGTCAATCAAACGTTCTTTCTGCAGACGGCTTAATTTCTTAATCTCAGCCTCCCTTTTCATGGCATCCGACTTTGTATCTGAGATTTCCAGATACCGCAGCTTTACAGGATTTCTTCCCCGGGTAAATTTTGCTCCCCGTCCGCTGTTATGCTCTCTGAGCCGCTTTTCTATACAGTTTGTCCACCCCGTATACAGCCTGCCATCGCTGCATTCGATGATATAGGTATAATTTCTAACTTCCATAACCTGCTCCGGATTGTATCATGATATGATAAAATATGTAAGGAGCCCCTCAGGACTCCTGTTTTCGTCTATGCAATCGACCAATTTGTGTACTGCGACAGATTTCAGGCCCCTGCACGTTTTTCCTGCCCTGTACACAGGGTACTCCACTCATCAATCTTGTATTTCTGCCGGCATTATCTGCATGTATTGGTTATATGATAGAAGATTGGTCGTTACATAATTATTATATGCCTTTTTCTGTTTTCTGCCAATATCTTTATTGTATATACTGCATCGGGTTTACCGGCTCTCCGTCCTTTAACAGTTCAAAATACAGGTTGCTGCCTTCAACAGAATAATACTTGGTAGGCTCTGCAATATAACCAATGGCATTTCCTGCTTCCACAGTCGCGCCTTCTTTATACAGCACTTCTTTCAGCTGCCCGTAGACTGCGCTGTAGCCGTCTCCTAAATCCATTGTAACCGTTACGCCCGTTTCTTCGTTCGTGCTGATGTCTGTAATCTTTCCTGTAGCCGCCGCATTTACCGGGTCGTTAACTTTTCCGGCAATAATAAGCGCCGGATTGTATTTATACTGTTCGAGCGTTGCAAAATAAATCGTCTGGTCCATGCTGTAATTTAAAATCACATCCCCCTGCAGCGGCCATCCTAAGTCAGATTCCGGCGAAAAATGCAGAGATGCTTTCGCTTTGGCAGCTGTGTCTTTTGTTTTCTGCTCCTTTGCAGGCTGCTCTGTCTGCTTCTTCTGACTGTCCTGATTTTTCTGTTCATTTAATTCATTCTGCCCTGCATTCTCCTGGCCGGACTGTTCCCCGCTCTTTACCTCTGTGTCTTCCGGATTCTGCGTACTGCTGCTGTTTTCATCCTGGCCGGGTACTTCTTCTCCAGTCTGTGAGCCCGGCTTTATAATAGAAGAAACACTTGCAGTATCTTCCTGCGTATCTTTTGTCATATCTGTAAACGGATTTGCTTCCTGCTGCTCCCTGGCTGCTAATTCCTCACGCTCTCTCTGCGCGGCTTCTGACAGCTCCGCTTCCCTGAGCGCCATTTCCTCTTCCCGGCGTTCATCTGTGATTTTGTTTGATACATAAATTCCTGTCATGCCTGCTATTGCGGCAAACAGTACCAGAGAGGCAATTGCATATTGTTTTTGCTGGAAAAATCTTCGGATTCTATTTCTTTTCATATTACACCATCCACCTTCTTCATATTTTTAAAAATAGTGTTGCCTGAAAATAGATAAGTATGCAGGATTTTTGTAAAATTTTTATGTTGGTGTGGAAGTAAAAACAGGGGGAAGGGAGGGGTGGTGGCCTCTCGGACGCCGGATGACGGGGAGGGGGGTGGTGGCCTCTCGGACGCCGGATGACGGGAAGATGCCCCGGCTTCCGGTTCCGGCTCCGGAATGTTAAGAAGCCCTAAGCATTCTGCATCTGCGCAGTGGCCCCGGACGGTCGCGGCACCTAGTTCGCCCTGGCCTGCAGCCAGCAGCTAAAGGTGCCGCTTCGGCTTCGCCGCCTGGTTATTGGGCAGAATGCTAAGGGATTCTAAACATTCCTCCGATGTCACAGGAAGCCAGTGCATCTTCCCGTCATCCGGCTGGTTTTTGAAAGCTTTACATGAAAACTTATCCGGTTTACAGATTTATAGTTTTATAGCTTTACTGATTTTAGTGTATATATGGCATGAAACCAAAAACTTGTAATGACTGCACTATATTTTTATAACCAGTGACTTGTAATGTTTAAATATATCAAAACCAAATAATGAAAATCGAAAAGTATTTTCCTTTATTATTAGTATTTTTGATAAACTTTTAAACTTTACAAGGCACTAATAATATAATTCCATTGAAAAACATTACAGCATTTAACATATTTCACTATAACACTTCACGAAAACCAGCCGGGAGAGGGGATTTGCCAGGTCTTCCTGCGGCATTGGAAGAATGT
>CANDJC010000207.1 GCA_947384955.1 uncultured Eubacterium sp.
TTCGGGCAGAATGCTAAGGGATTCTAAACATTCTTCCAATGCCGCAGGAAGACCGTGCCAATCCCCTCTCCCGGCTGTTTTTTGGCTGGCGTTACATACGTGAATCCGGGGCATAGTATAGTATCGTATGCATTAACTTCACAACGGTTTGCAGCTTTTTCCAGATGCCCCGGATGGGCAACTGTTCGAAATGGATACCCACATTCCCTGTAGACAGTTTCTAAAGTTTCATCAAAATTTGTCGTCAGCACAAGTCCCTGAAGCAGCCAGGGCAGCAGGGAGATTGCAGTGTACCCGCGTTTTTCATGTAAAACCTGTGAAAATCAGCCGGGTGACAGGAAGATGCACCGGCTTCCTGGGACATTGGAGGAATGTTTAGAATCCCTTAGCATTCTGCTTTGTAACCAGGCGGCGAAGCCGTAGCGGCACCAGTAGCTGCTGGCTGCAGGCCAGGGCGGATAGGTGCCGCGTCCCGTCCGGAGCCACAGCTTAAATGCAGAATGCTTAGGGATTCTTAACATTCCGGAGCCGTCCCGGGAAGCCGGTGCATCTTCCCGTCACCCGGCGTCCGAGAGGCCACCAGCATACCTATCCTTTACACACTCCCCTGCTCAATCGTCCCATCCCGGTACGCTGCCAGCAGTTTCTTCAGCCATTCAATATCTTCCAGAATCTTTTTCCCATTATCTGTATGCTTAACCATCAAACGCTCTTTCTCTGTCTCTACCAGCTCGCTTTTCGACTCGATGTCCTTATTTTCACGAAGGGCCGCATAAACGCTTTCAAACGGCTGATGTGCTTTAATCCGTATGCCGTGAGAGTTATAAATAAGTGTGTATCCCGCCAGCCCGGTTGTCTTATGATAACTGCGGCAAAATCCCCCGTCGATGACAATAAGTTTTCCGTTCGCGCGGACCGGCATTTCTCCTTCTACGGTACGGACCGGCGTATGTCCGTTGATAATATGCGACATGGAGGAATACAGGCCGAATTCGCGCAGAATCATATTACAGGTTTTCTCTGTCTGATAAAATTTATAATACGGGTCTGATTCTTCATGCCAGACCGATTTGTCTGCAATATAGCTGCGTTCGAACGTCTTAATGTTGCGTCCGCATAACGGTGATTTTCTGCCGCACCACAGATACCACATAAAGTCCAGGTCATTCTGCCTGCGGCCCGACAGATAGGCGCGCCTGCTTGTTTTATCGGCATATTCCAGGTATGCCCGTCCCTTATACATGCGCCCGTCAATGCAGATGCCTTCAAAATTGCCCTCCGCATCCAGAGGAATACAGCCGTGGTAAAGCAGATTTCCGTTAAAGGTCTTGTACATAGCTCCTTTTTTGTATAAAAACCGGATATGCTCGTTTAAGCGCCGGCTGTTTACAAATGCCATGCACAGCTCTTCCATAATTTCATGCTCTTCCGGCGAGAGGGTGTATACATCGTTTTTATCAATGGTCGGAAACTCTGTTTCTGTCAGTTCATAGGTCTTTCCTTCGATTTCAATAGTATGATTTTCCCAGTTAATCTGATGAAGGAGCCTGCGGTCGTCCATCTCATATTCCGGATGTCTGGCGATGACCTGGCCTTCCAGTTTAAACAGCATGACGGTAATGGCTTTTTCTGCGGCCTTCATCGCATCGGTGCCCGGATAAAGCCTTTCCGAATACAGCGTTAATTTGCGCAGGCTGATGCCGTAGCTGTTTTCCAGTATTTCCGTGTTATCGTATTTCAGGTTATTGCGCACGACATTTGCGATGCATGCTTTGCTTCCGGCTGCCGCGCCCATCCATAAAATATCGTGGTTGCCCCATTCGATGTCCAGCGAATGATATTTCATCAAAAGGTCTAATATCTGGTCCGCACAGGCGCCCCGGTCAAAAATATCCCCGACAATATGAAGCCGGTCCACTGCCATGCGCTTAATCAGACCCGCAAGCGCTACGATAAATTCATCTGCGTTATCCAGCTCAATAATCGTCGTTAAAATCTCCCGGTGATAGATGACCTGGTTGTCGTCCTCGTCTTTTTGAAGGTGCAGCAGCTCGTCGATAATATAGGCAAATTCCTCCGGCATGGCTTTACGCACTTTGGAACGGGTATATTTCGATGATAAGGTCTTTGCAATTTCAATCAGCTCTGTTAATATTTCACGATACCATTCGCGCAGATTGATGACTTCTTTTTTAATTAATTCCAGCTTTTCTCTCGGATAATAAATCAGTGTGCAAATCTGCTCACGCTCCGCATCTGACAGGCTGTCTTTAAAAAGCATGTCCGCTTTTTCACGGATAACCCCGGAGCAGTTGTTCAGAATATGATAAAATGCCTCGTATTCCCCATGCAAATCGCTCATAAAATGCTCCGTGCCCTTTGGCAGGTTTAAAATCGCATTCAGGTTGATGATTTCCCGGCACACAGACTGAATGGTCGGATATTTCTCCGCCAGCAGGCTTAAATATTTCTCATGTTCCATTTCCATATATTTCTTCCCCTCCTTCTCCACTTTAAAGTAACATAAAACGGCGAAGATTTCCAGTTTTTTTACTGTAGTCTGCCTAAATCAATCGAATTTAAAGTAACATAATCCAGCAAAGATTTCCAGTTTTTTACTGCAGGACGCTTAAATCAATCGAATAATACAAATCATCCTGCTCCGTATCTTTCTTTAAAAAACCTGCCAGATAAACCGGGCAGTAAAAAATCCTGTCCTTTACCTGAATATTTTCATTGCAGAATACAGCTGCCTCTTCGATTCCGTACTGCTTATTCTCAAGCACATTGTTCAGCGCCGGGTGTCTGGTATATGCTTTGCCTGACTTTACTTCTATGGGCAAAATTTTTCCATGGTATTCGATAACAAAATCCAGTTCTCCCTGTTTTTTGCTCTGAAAATAATAGAGTTCAAAGCCATGCGCTTTGAGTTCCTGAGCCACCGCATTCTCATAAACTGCTCCGTAATTGATATCTGCTTCTTTTGTCAGAATCTTTATCTGAAGTCCGTCCGCATACATCGCTGCTAACAGTCCCACGTCTGAAGCAAACAGCTTAAACAGATTCGTAGACTTTGAAAGCAGCAGCGGCACTGAAGGCTCCTGAACACAGTATGCCGGCAATGCCACTCCGGCCTCCTTCAGCCATATAAAGCTGTGTTCATATCTGGAAAATTTGAAGTTCTCGTTCAGATTTTTCAGTATAAAACGTTTGTTTTTGCTGTTCAGCTCGCTCGGTATCAGCTGAAATATTTCGCTTAAATAAAGTTTTTCATCCGGGTCATATCTGGCAATATCTTTATGATAGGTTCCGATAATTCCTTTTTGAATCTTCATGACCTGGCTTATATTATTTGTCTGGATATATGTATCCACCGCAGCCGGCATTCCGCCGACAATAAGATACAGCCTAAACAGCTCCATCATTTTTTCATGTATTACAAAATCTACCGGCTTTTTCTGATGAAAGCATTCTTCCAGATGCTCCATTACGTTTTGGGATACTTTATTTGCTCTGCAGAATTCAAAAAAATCCATCGGAAACATTTCCATAATCGTCATATAGCCAACCGGAATGGAACGGATATCTTTTAATTCTGTACCTAAAAGGGAACCGCTTAAAATATACTGGTAACTTCCTTCTTCTGCTAAAAATTTCACCGCTGTTATCAGATTTTTACACTCCTGAACTTCGTCAAAAAAAATCAGTGTTTTTCCTGGTACTAACGGGATATCTGTTAATGCTGAAATACGCAGCAGAATATCAGCACTGGATTTTGCCTGCTCAAACAGGTTTACTGCGTCCTCATTTTCTATAAAATTTATTTCGACAGTATATTCAAAATGCGTTTTCGCGTATTTGCGGATGATATAAGTCTTTCCAACCTGCCTGGCTCCTGTAATCATCAGCGCCTGGCCGGAGGACGCTGTAAAAAACTGATGCATCTCGTCTTCTATCGTCCGGTACATGTCATTCACCTCTCTTTTCCATAAGTATGCCATGTTTTGCATTTTTTTACAATTGATTTTATTTTGTATTTCGTGCATAAAACCATTTCCTCTGCCGCATAATATTTCCTGTATTAACAATTAATCTTTAGAAAGAGGTGCGAACATGATTTTAACTGAAAAAGAAACCACTGCGATTAAGGACTTGCAGACTCAGGAACAGAGCTGTATTGAAAAATACAGAAGATACGGAAGCCAGGCAAAAGACAGTGTATTACAGGATTTATTCCAGAACCTGGAAAAAGAAGAACAGGAACATTATCAGTCACTCGGCAAGGTGCTTTCCGGAAATGTTCCGACCTGTAACTGTAATGACAGCAGCGGTAAAAATTACAGCCCGAAGGCAGCTTATAATGCTATGACTGACAGTGAAGACAAAAAGAACGACTGCTTCCTTGCAACAGACTGTATCGGTACGGAAAAAATGGTGTCCTCTGAATACAATTCGAATGTCTTTAAGTTTTCAGAACCAAGCCTGCGCAAGCTGTTAGCAGACATTCAGATAGAAGAACAGAATCATGCAGAGATGCTGTATAAATACAAGACGGTAAATGGAATGTCATAAAGCGCAGGGCATCACATAAGATATCAAATCAAAATACTTTTTATAAAAAGGACAGTCACAGCTGTCCTTTTATAGTTCAGACAAATCTGTGCAGGCTGTGTCCCATCGGGCATTCACTGCACAGACTGGAGAAAGACGGCCGCATCCAGGACTTCCAGTAAGCTGAATCCGCCAGAACGTTAAGTTCTTTCCGGCTGCTTTAACGCTGCAAAAAGAATGATTGCCGATACTGCTCCGAGAAACAGAAAGGACTGTATCATCGGCATACAGTTATATTCTTTTCCAGTCCATATTTTATAGAAATCACGGTTTATATACATAACGGGCAGCAGCTTTGCCACAGGCTGTACCCATCCGGGAAGGTTTTCATAGCTGATTCCCATCATGCCTCCCAATATCATAAATGCGAAATAAAGTATCATGCTGACGCAGTAAGTCCTGCCAAAATTACGGCAGATACATGCAATGCCATGGGCCAGCGCCAGGCAGATGATACTGAATACAGCCATGCATGCGGTATAACTTGCCAGCCCGGTCCAGACGGGTTTTTCTAAATCGTAAAGCAGATACCCGGAGGCAAAAAATATCAGACAGGCCAGAAGGATAAACAGAAGCTCCGCAGCGGCGCGGCTGCAGAAGGCGACGCTTCTTTTTATTCCAAACAGCTGCAGCCGCTGCGGAATCCCTTTGGAAAGCTCTTCCGCATAGCTGACTGCGTAGCCCATTAAAATAACTGCCATCGGAATCAGTGACCCCATGCCGAGATAGACGGTTGTGCCGATTATTTTTATTCCTGCAGTCCCGGTCATTTCCTGTCCTGCTACTTTCGTAATTAACAGCGCCAGAACGACCGGCAGCCCTACACCGAATATATGCACATACGGATTGCCTGTCACACAGCGCATTTCAAATGCCAGCATCTGCGGTGTCAGCAGTTTTCTTTTATTCTGCATATCGAAACGCCTCTCTTTCTTTTTCATAGTTCTTTTTTGCATTCATGTAAATGCTTTCAATGTCCTGGCTGCTGCGTTTGAAATTAACATTGTGCTGAATCAGGCGGCTGGCAATATCCTGTTCTTCCTGCTGCGTTTTACAGGATAAGATAATCAGATGTTCGGGAGCTGCCAGTTTTTTGTATTCTTCTGTGAGTCTTTTATTTTTCTGACTGGCGTCCATGATAATGACTGCCCTGCCGCAGTATTTTTCAAACAGGCTGTCTTTGCTTCCGTAGTCCAGGACTCTGCCCTTATCTAAAATCAGTAATTTGTCAGCAAGCTGTTCTAATTCTTCATAATAATGGGATACTATGCACAGACTCGATTCTCTGTCCCGGTACCATTCGGACAGCTTCTCTACCAGCTTCTGCCTTGTTTCAAAATCCAGGCCGGAGGTTACTTCGTCGTAGAACGTAAGCGGTGCGTCCTGCATCAGTATCATGATAATGGTAAACCGCTGTTTCTGGCCTCCGGATAGTTTGCTGTATTTCTTTTTCAGGCATTCTTCAAATTCGAAATAGCTGATTAGGTTCTGCAGTTTTTTATTTTTGCTGATTTTTGTCTGCAGGATGGCTTCCATAATGTATCGGACTGGCATTGTATCGGTGTACTCGTTGAACTGCATATGCGTTGCGATTTCTTCCGGGTGCAGGCTGCTGCGGATGCTTCCGCGGTATGGCACAAGGCCAAGAATGCTTTTAATCAGGGTGCTTTTGCCTGCTCCGTTGGAGCCGATGATTCCGATGCGGTCGCCTTTTTCAATGGAGACGGGTGTGCGGATGTCAAGGGCTGTGAATTTTCCATATTTTACGGTTAGATTGTCGATTGTCAGAAGCATTGAGGGTCTCCTTTTTTATTTGAGGTTGTGCGGGGCAGATAGGGGGATTTTGGCCTCTCGGACGCCGGGAGAGGGGATTTGCACGGTCTTTCTGCGGCGGTTCCAGAATGTTAAGAATCCCTAAGCATTCTGCATCAAGGCTGTGG
>CANDJC010000208.1 GCA_947384955.1 uncultured Eubacterium sp.
AAGTTAAGCATACAGAAAACCGAAACGCCAAGTGAAGCATAAGAAATCAAGAAAAGTTATGTCACATACATCCCCGCCGACTCCCTCACCATCAAATGACACGGCAGCTCCATCCGCACACACTCCTGATGCCCTCCCAGCAGCCTGTCCTTTAACGAAAGCAGCGCAAAATGTGCCATATCCCCTTTCGGAATCCGAATCGTCGTTAACATCGGCGAAACCCTTGCGGCCTCTTCGATATCATCTATCGCAATCACAGCCGGACGGTAAACCTTCTTATGCCTGCGCCCGTTATAATCCTTCATCGCCTGTAAAAATCCAAGCGCTGTTACATCATTCGCGCAAAACACCGCGCCCGGCGGCCTGCCAAGCGATGCCAGACGCCCAAAAGCCGCATATCCTTCCTCTCTGGTCTGGTTCGTCGGCACAGTATATTCATATACAATGGACAGCTTATGATTCAAAAGGCATTCATAATAGCCCCGGTATCTGGCCTCCATCGTACAGTCGCCGACATAAGCAATCGCAGTATGGCCAAGCTCTAACAGATATTCCACTGCCATCTCCGCCGCCTTTGCGCCGCTGCATGTAATCTCGTCCATTCTGTAATCCATCGGATTGCGGTCAATCGCGGCGACTGCCCGGTATCTGCGCAGCAGCGCGTCCGCCACCGGCTGCGGGCATTTTCCAAGCACCAGCAGCCCGTCTGCCCGTGCCCGGGATGCCTGTGCGCCAGATATGGAAATATCCGGGACATGCAGAATCTGTCCCGGAATACAGTTTTGTTTATAACATTCTGTTTCAATATAGCGGTGCATTTCCGCAAAAAAAGGGTCTTCCGCAAAAGAATGGATTCTGGCCAGAAGAATATCAATCACAAACTGCCTGTCCGTGCTTTCCTGTTTCCGGCCCCCTCCCAGCTTCAGCTGCCTGGCGCTCTGATTGGGAACGTAATGCAGCTCTCTTGCAGCCTGGCGGATTTTCTCCGTCACAGCCCGGTCCTGGCACTGGTAGTCCGGACTGTTTAACACGCGGGATACCGTTGCCACGGATACCCCGGTCATCTGTGCAATTTTCTTCAGTGACATCCGCCAGCTCTCCTTTCCTGCAGCACAGCCATTCTGAAACGGCGGCTATTTTAGTCCTCTCTGCTTTAACAAATAATTCTCGATATTGGAAAAGATTCCTTTATCAATTACAATTCCAATCAGAATAATCACAAGCATGACAGTCATAACCTGATTGATATCCGCAAGGTCGCGTCCCATCATCAGCGTATAGCCGAGCCCGACCGAGGCTGACATTACCTCGCCAGACATCAGCGCCCTCCAGGCAAAAGACCATGCCTGCTTTAAGCCCGCTACAAAGGACGGAAGCGCCGCCGGAAAGATTACTTTTGTATACATTCTGCCCTGCGATACGCCCATTGTCTTTGCCGCCTTAATGTAAATCGGCGGTACTTCTTTAATTCCGCTTTCCACGGACAGCGAAATGCTGAAAACCGAGCCCATGACTACCACAAATATAATCGCGCTTTCCTTAAGCCCAAACCACAGAATCGCAAACGGCACCCAGCAGATGCTCGGCAGTGTCTGGATTCCGAGCAGCAGCGGTTTTAGATTTCTGGCTAAATACTCGGACTGGATAATTAAAATGCCAAATAAAATGCCCGCAGCTACGGAAATCAAAAAACCTGTCAGCACACGCAGCATGCTTTTTCCTACAGCTGCAAACAGCGTGCCGTTTTTCAAAAGCGTTCCCGCACTTTCCAGCACGCCTTTTGGATTTGGAACCGCATAAGGCTTTGCCAGCTCCAGCCAGTCTGTAGCCGCGACATATAAAAACTGCCAGAGCAAAATCAGCCCGGCAAAAAACAGAACGCTTCCTGCTAATTTACGAAGCCTGATAATCCGGCTGCCTTTGAATGCACTAGAAACCAATTTTTCCATACCTCCCAAAATTTCTCTTATTTCATAACCCTGCACTGACAAATCAGACACGAAACGCTGATTACCGGCTCACGGCACACTCGCAAAGCACCGCTGCCGGATGAAACGCCAGGCTTACTGTGAGCTGTCGAATTCGTCTGCCATACTCTTTCTGGCGCTTAAGCTGACCTGCTCTAATACCTGCCTGCGCAGAGCCGTAAATTCCGGTGCCTCAATATCTCTCGGGCGCGAAAAGCCAATCGGGATAATTTCTTTAATCTGGCCTGGATTTTCTGCCATCACAATGACACGGTCTGCGAAATAAATAGCTTCTTCCACACTATGCGTCACATACAGAATCGTCTTTTTCGTCTTCTCCCAGATATCCTCCAGCTCTGCCCGCAGAATATTAATCGTCTGTTTATCTAAGGCAGAAAACGGCTCATCCATCAAAAGCAGCTTGCTGTCTAACGCTAACGCCCGCGCTAACGCAGTCCGCTGCTTCATGCCGCCGGATATCTGGTGAATCGGATAATCCCTGTAATTCCAAAGCTGCACCATCTTCAAATATCTTTCTGCAATCGTTTTCTGCTCCGCCTTCGGACGTCCCGCTGCTTCCAGTCCGAACATTACATTTTCCATAACATTCAGCCATGGATACAGCGCCGCTTCCTGGAACATGACCACACGGTCCGCACCCGGACCGGTCACCTTCTGCCCGTCAAGCAGAATCTCCCCGGATGTCGGCATATCCAGCCCCGCCACCAGATTCAGCAGCGTAGACTTCCCGCAGCCGGACGGGCCGACAATGCAGATAAATTCTCCCTTTTCGACTTCCAGAGAAATATCCTGCAGCGTTTCTTTGTTCGTGTCACTGAAAATTTTACTAATTGAATTCAGTTTTAAATACATCCTCTTCCTCCGGCACACTGTCAATAAATCCTTCTGCTTTACTGATTTCAGCAAATTTCATAATCGCTTCTTTATTTAAATCTGTGTCCACTGTCATTCTTGTAAACGCATTTTTAATCACTTCTTCGTCAATCGCCTTTCCCGTCGCATCTTTAATCTCGGCGTTGACAATCGAGCGCGCTTCTTCCATATTTTCATTAATATAAAGCGCCGCGTCTTCGTGTGCCTGCAAAAATTCTTTTACCAGTTCCGGATGTTCTTCGATAAAATCACTGCTGGCTACGACTACTGCGGTCGGATAATTTCCATCCAGAAAAACTTCCTTATCATCTAAAAGGACTTCTGCATTGCCGTTATTCTCAATCGTCGTTCCCCAAGGCTCCGGTACAAGCGCCGCGTCCACGCTGCCATTATCCATCAGGTTTAAAATATCCGCATTCGAGCTGGCATTTACCGTCACATCGCCGCCGGCATCCACCGTCTTTAACCCTTCATCCGACAAAATGCTAAGAAGGCACAGATGCTGCGTATTCCCCATCTGCGGAACCGCAATTTTCTTTCCGGCAAGGTCCGAAAGCGTTTCAATTCCGGAATCTCTGCGTTTTAAAAGCACTGCCCCGGCATTGGTTGTATTTGAAATAATTTTCACATCTCCGTCCGACTTTACATTCGCACTCAGCGCCGGCACCGGCCCGATATAGCCAAGGTCAATCTCTCCGGCAAAAATAGCCTCCATCTCAGCAGGTCCCGCGTTAAATGACGTCCACGTCACATTGCATCTGCCGTCCCATTTCTCCTCCAGTGTTTTCTGGTTTTTCATAACCAGTGCCTGCGTATGCGTAATATTCGGAAAATATGCAACACGCACATCCGTTATTCCAGCCCCGTCTGCACCGTCATCTTTCGACCCGCAGGCTGTGACAGATGCTAACATGCCCGCAAGCAGCACCCCTGTTATTATTTTTTTTACTGCGTTTTTCATACCAGACCTCCATCTTCATACATAAATACAGATAATATTCCTTACATTTTCATAAAAAGAAAGCAGATAAAATCATTTCTTTATCCCTCAATGTCTGCATTTTAACACAACTTCATACATGTTATTCAATCTTTTTTGAAAACGTTTTCTTGAATTATTCATTCTTAATAAAGCTAATTTCGCACATCATTCCACTGTTCTTAAAATTCAATAACTATTATTCGTCTCATTTTAGATAACGTTTTCAAAATATCTGCTGCCCGTGCCTTCTCATACACTTTAGAAGGTTCAAAGTATGCTTTCCGTTTCCTTGTTCCTGAAAAAAACGCCGCTGCCGCATAGACATGTATCCAGAAGCATCCCGTCCCGAAACCGTCTAAAGCGCCAGCGGCACAATTTTTTCACTCTCCTCTGCAGTCGATTTTTCATCTGCCATGCCTTAATACACTGTATGCTTTCTATCCAGACCTTACCGCATATTTAACGCCTGCTGCCCAGCCGCCTTTCCTGCCTGTGCTGCTTTTTTTACATGAGATACATACATCCTTTGAATTGCCGGAATGCGGCCGAGTCCTTCTAAAAGGCAGCGCACGTCATAGCCCTCTCTTTCCAGCATATTTTTCCAGGAATTCTCATTCACGCCAGCCATATCCGTTCTGGCATGACTGCCGGCTGTTACGAGAAACGGCTGCAGCACAATTTTCCGATAACCCCCATGCTCTCTTAACCGTTTTCGCATATCATCAAACGAAGGCACTGCTTTCATCGTCCCGATATAATAATTCTCATACCCTTCCTGAGACAGGCAGAACCGCAGCTTTTCATAAACGCTTTCTTCCCGTGCCGCCGACCCATGCCCCATAAAGCAGACAGCCGTTTTTCCATCGTCATACTCCGCAGTCCGCTGTGCCGCAGCCCGCGCCGCAGCCCGCACATCTTCATCACAGGCTAACAGAGGACTTCCCAGCGCCACATGTTCAAAAAGGTTTCTGTATTCCTTCAGCGTATTTTTCAATTTTGTATATTCATAGCCGTCTGCCAGATACAGCGGCTGCACAATCAGGCTTTGAAATCCGTCCAAAGCCGCCCGTTTCAGCGCTTCATTCAAACTGTCTGTCTGCATTCCGTACCGGTCCTTCAATTTACGGATGACGATTTCGCTTGAAAATGCACGCCGCACCTCATACTCAGGAAAACAGGCACAAACGGCCCTTTCCACTGCCCCGATTTCCAAATCCAGACTGTTCAGACAGGCTGTCCCAAAGCTGACTGTTAAAATTCCTCTTTTCGTCATTCTGCAATTATATCACTGCCTGCATCAAAATTCAACGCCCGCCATACATGCCATTCACTTTTCCAAAAACCGGTTCAAAAAATCCAGATACTTAAACCGCACCCGGTACCGTCCGCTTTTTAAAACCGCATCATACTCATCTTCAGACAGCACCTGCTTTAATGATTTTCCTGCCTCTTCATCTGCAGCTTCGTAAACCGCTCCTTGAAAACACATATTCGGATACATGACGCACCACCAGTTATGTCCCTTTCCGCTTCCGATTATCACATTCAAAGCCTGGTAATCACCAGCCGGAAAAGTATAATCTCCATATGTTTTTTTCGGAAATCCAACGGTTTCCACCTGTGCAGAAACCGTATAGTCATATCCTTCTTCCATTATCGTCCGCCTGGCCGTCTGAATCACCTGCGGAAGATGTTCCTGAACCTTCCTGCTGCACTCTGTCACATTATCCACGCCTTCTAACACGTTCTGCATATACGAACCGACAGCGTCCCTCACCTTCAGCTTCAATGCCTGGTCCGCGCTGCTGTTGCTGTTGGCACGTACATGAAAACGAAGGATTTTCTGAGCAATGTCCTGCTGCGTCTGCTGCATGCGGTAATCCTGATATTTCCACAGACAGCCTCCCATAAGAATCAAAAGAAGAAATATAGTTTCTATTATATTTTGGTGTTTGCGAAAAAATTGTTTCATGTTCATACTCCTCCCAGATTTAAAAATTATTTATATTTCTATTTTAACCATTATTTTCCAGTGTAATCAAAAATTTGTAGGAGGATTTAATAAAATGGGGGGGGTGTTTTGGCCTCTCGGACGCCGGGTGACGGGGAGATGTGCTGGCTTCCGGCTCCGGCTCCGGAATGTCGCAGGAAGCCAGCACATCTCCCCGTCACCCGGCTGGTTTTTGGGATGATTTACGTAATATATTGTAAATATCGGGAAGAATATTTGTTGTGGCAGTCTGACGTATAACTGCCGTTAAAATATATGTACAGTTATAAAGGAGATAAGTTAAAATAATTACCAACACATTTATTATTGTTTGTAAATGTTATACAAAACAGTATTTCTAAAATATACAATATAACCGTTGCAAAATGGTTTTGTTCTTTAAAATCTCTGGTTTGTCATGAATAAGCCTAACTATTTTGCGCATTTTTCAGATTTGCTCATTCATAATATACAGCTGATTTTTAATATAACAGACTGACATGAGCCACTACGAAAAAAATTAACCAGGACATTACAGCTATTTCATGTACCACTTTACGAAAACCAGCCGGGAGAGGGGATTTGCCAGGGTTCCGGCGGCATTGGAAGAATGTTTAGAAGCCCTTAGTATTCTGCTATATAACC